>NZ_ACEP01000144.1 GCF_000173975.1 Anaerobutyricum hallii DSM 3353 | reverse complement strand
GGTAATTGTCCGTCTCTTCGATTGTCTGCAATCCTTTTTAATACAGTAAATAACTGTGTATAAAACATATTGATAAAAAGATTATAGGAAGAATCTCCAGACGGCATAACAAGAAACAATGCTGTTTTTTTCTTAGGATTTCCCTCTACACCTAATCCCAGTGATGGAATATCTATGTCGTCTGTTCCTTCAAATACCCGTTTAATCTCCGGGATTTCAAAAAGACGTAATTGTGCATTAACCATGATAACAATAGAGCGTACGGTTTCTGATGCACCTTCTTTTAACTTGCGGTAATCTCTCACTGGCGGATAATCTTCCCCTTATCTTTCCTGTAACTCTTGCATATCCTGTTGTAGCTGCGTTGTCCCTTCTTCGTCTGTTTTTTGTGTCTCTCTATTAACTAATTCCAATATTCCTGGCATTGAAGCTACTCTATTCCCTTCTTTTGCCAGAAGCCATTCGTACTCAAAAAGCGACTGCAGATACAGACCAACACCATCATCCCAAAAGGGATCACCCTTTTGGGCATCCGGCGGCTTTACAGATGTCTGGATATTTGTGATAAGTTCTATCACATCAGTGTAATTATCAATATATACAAAAGGGTTATATCGGTCAGATTGTAACATATCCTTGAAATTAAGGCTTTTTACTGTTATATTCTTTATTTCTTTCAAATATCCCCCATAGTTTTTTAACAGGTCACCTTTTACATCTAAGATAATGTTCGTCATATTAGCAAGTAAAATGTTAGGAATTAAAAGCGAAGTCGTTTTTCCATCACCAGAACCGCCAAGGATCAGGATATGCATATTTGGCAATGCCTTTGCATTTACTGTAATATTTTTACTCAGGCAGGTAACAGGTTCTTCCCCTTTTCCATACAGCCTTTTAGCTGTCTTTGGTACATCTGCCCATTCTGCAACACCATGTTCTGCATCGGGATGAAAATTACGGTAATAAGTGAGATAATAACAGACAAACATTGCCCATACAGTCAGGGCAATCCCTATAACGGCTGGTGTTTTTCTATTGAACCAGTTACGGAATGGATGCATCAATATGTAGGCTAATTTATCTTGATAATCCTGCTCCATCTGTTCTTCAAGGACAATCTCTTTTGCACCTTCTTTATGGACAGCCGTAAAGTTCATCACATAAATAATGTCTGGCTTACCCTGGCCTCTTTTTTTCTTCTCGATCAGTCCAACTTCGGAAAGCTGTTTCATTGCTTTGCTGATCGTACGGTCACTGCGTCCCAGTTTTTCTACCAGTTGTTTCAGATTGTATGTGATATATAAACGACCAGTATCTTTTTCAATCCAGTTATTTCTCTTCCTCCAAAAGCAATGCCGGGATCTGGTAAAAGCGGAAG
>NZ_ACEP01000145.1 GCF_000173975.1 Anaerobutyricum hallii DSM 3353 | reverse complement strand
AGGATATCTTCTCTCTTCCCGGGCGTCTGTCTCTTAATGAATTAAATAGTAAATCTAATGTGTTATATAATTAGCTATCAGATTATTATCCAGCACCTCCTTGCAAGTGTCTATAAGACTCTGAGCACGGTCGGAATATTTCTGGCAGAGTTTTTCGTTGATATTTTTCCGGCTGCCATCCAGGAGAGACATTAAACGCCCACTTGCTACAGTTCCGTCTTTTCCTATTGTAAATAGCATGTTATCATCGCTTGTGATAAAGGAGCCTTCTCCTACATAGGATATCTGAGCTACAAATCCCTCGTCTGCATTCAATAAATCATGTCCGAATACATAGGGCTGTTTTGTATCTAAATCCATAAGATTTGCAATTGTTGGCATAATGTCTACTTCGCCACCAACAGTGTCTGCTACCTTACTTTCATTTAATCCTGGAATATGAATGATGAACGGAACATTCAGCATCTCATCATAGTCGTATTCTTTTCCGAGGAAATCTGTCATTTTCCATTGAACGGACGGGGTTTCTTTATTCATTCCCTGATGATCGCCGTAAATAGCGATTACTGTATTATCGTACATATCATTTTTTTTGAGATATTCTATCAGCTTTCCAAAGGATTCATCCGTATATCTGACGGTCTGAAGGTAATTACCAAAAGTACTTCCCACATCACTGTCTTTTAGTTTAAGGCTTGCCAGCGACTGATCCAATTCATATGGAATATGGTTTGTGAGTGTAATCATAAAGCTGAAAAATGGCTGTTGCTTTGTTTTTAAGATATCAACTGCCTGGCGGAACATCTCCTTGTCGGTAATTCCAAAGCCAGAAATCTGAGTCTGTTTCAGTTCTTCTTCCGAATAATAATGCTGGAACCCCTGATTCTTGTATGCCTCGCTTCGATTCCAGAACGTCTTTACATAACCATGAAACGCCATTGCACTGTATCCCTTTTCCCGGAACATCCATGGAAGACCGTTATATGTATTATCCACATACATTCGGTAACACTCTCTGATGTCATTCGGATATAAACTGTTTAACGCTGAAAATTCTGCATCACATGTATTTCCCACACCGGTTGTTGAATAAAAATGGTTGAAATAAATAGTATCCTTTTTCAATAATTTATTCAGATTCGGGGTAATTTCCTGACCGTTATATGTTGCCCCAATAACAAAGTTATTAAAAGATTCTGTCTGTATCAATATCAGATTCTTTCCCTTTGCCACACCTTTATAGGCTGTCCCAGATGACTTTGGCACAATGCTCTTCATCTTCTTTTGAATGGCTTTCTCGTCAACAGAACTTCTTTTTAACTTGCCGACTACATTTACTACTATATCATTCGTATGGTAGGTAAAAAATTCAATGTGGTTTACCTGCTGAACTGAGCGAAGATTCTGTGGATTCAATCCATAGTAATACCACGCACAGATTGCCACAATGTAAATAATGATATGCAATGCACTCTTTATCAGAGATAACATAAATTTCTTTTCTTTCCACACATTTTTAAAATGAAACTTTTCCGGCCAGCACTTTGCCAGTTCATCAAGCATTCCTTTTTTACCTTTATTGCGCAGGCGATACCAATATAAAACAAAAGGATAGTCAATCAAAGTCAGTAAACACCACGGACTTACACTCGCTCCAATCACATCTCCATCTCCTGCAATCTGTCCAAGGCTTGTAATCTGATAAAGCTGGTTGACAGATACATATTTTCCAAAATAGCTGCTATACGCTGCATCTGCCATCATAATTAACGTAATTAATGTGTATACAATATAAAATCCATATCGTCTGGGTTTACTTTCTTTAAAAGAAAATGCCTCAAATACACAAAATAAAAATAACAGACTTAATAATGGCACATCATAAATACCAAGCATATCCAGCCGCTTCGTCTGCCAATAATATATAAACATCTTTAAAATTAATACTGGATACACTAACCAGTAGTGAGCCAGTAGCTTTTTGATTATTGTTTTCATAGTTTTTCCCAATTTTTTAAAATAAGAAAATCTCATCAAAGTTCTGGAACAAACTCAAAACTCCTGATGAGATTTCTCTGATAGTACTTTTATATCATCCGGCTTCTGCCTTAAAGCGTGTTTGAAAAATCATTTCTGCAATCTGCACACTCTACTTCGCGGTGGTATCTACTTTTTCTACTGCCTCTGGCTGTGCTGCTACTTCTTTAATAGAAGTAACGAGGCCTGCAAGATTCTGAATCTCAGAAGGAATAATAATCTTTGTTGCCTTTCCATCTGCTGCCTTCTCAAATGCTTCTAGAGATTTCAACTTGATAACTGCTTCATCTGCTCCGGCTTCTCTGATGGCTCTAAGACCGTCTGCAGTTGCTCTCTGTACTTTAAGAATCGCTTCTGCCTGACCTTCTGCTTCACGGATTGTCGCTTCCTTTTTCGCTTCCGCATTAAGGATCGCTGCTTCTTTTTCTGCTTCCGCTTCAAGAATCATGGACTCTTTATGACCCTCTGCTCGAAGAATAGAAGACTTCTTCTCTCCTTCTGCCCGAAGAATAGCTTCACGACGTTCACGCTCTGCCTTCATCTGCTTCTCCATCGCATTCTGAATCTCTGTCGGTGGAATAATGTTCTTAAGTTCCACACGATTTACCTTGATTCCCCATGGATCTGTAGCTTCATCTAATGTCGCACGCATTTTTGTATTAATAGTCTCACGGGATGTCAGAGTGGAATCAAGTTCCAGATCACCAATAATATTACGCAATGTTGTTGCTGTCAGATTCTCAATCGCCATAATCGGATTATCTACACCGTAAGCATAAAGCTTAGGATCTGTAATCTGGTAATATACAACAGTATCAATACGCATTGTTACATTATCCTTTGTGATAACCGGCTGTGGTGCAAAGTCTACAACCTGCTCTTTTAAGAGAACTTTCTTTGCAACACGGTCAATAAATGGCACTTTAAAATGCATTCCAACGGACCATGTTCCATTATATGCACCAAGTCTCTCAATAACATATGCCTGTGCCTGCGGTACGATTCTCACGCAGGATGTTACGATATACACGATTAACAATATAATGATAATCATAAAAATAGTTCCAGCCATACTTGTTACACCTCCTGTTTTTCCTTATATACTCTTGGATTCTTCTTACAAAATCAAATACAGAAAAATTCCAAGAGTATATTTTTAAATCGGTTTTACAATTACCTTCACTCCGGAAATAGATTCTATCATGACCTTCTGTCCTTCATGAAGCTGTACATCATCGGAAATACTTCTCGCTGTCCATATCTGTCCTTCGACTTTCACCTGCCCCTTCGCATTGAGGTTATCAATGTCCTGCGTTACAAGTGCTGTCTGTCCGATCAGACTGTCTGCATTCGTCCGAACCGTTCTGCTGTTAAGGTACTTCAATGCCCACGGTCTTGTCAGAATAAGAAGAATTACTGACACAATCACAAATGCGATAATCTGACTCCATAATGGCAGGGAAAAAGCAGCCATCACTGCACCTACTAAAGCTCCACCGGCAAACCATATTGTTGTGAGACCCATTGTGATAATCTCAATTACAACAAAGATTGCTGCGGCTCCTAGCCAATACATTACAGTCATACTTCCACCACCTTTCTTCACAGTAGAATATTTCCATCTGTGTGTTTATCCCTATTTTATCTTATCCACTATAAGAAGTAAACATAAATTTTCTTAATTTATCAAGCAGACGCTCAAAAAAAAATCATATAACCTTTATCTGTGCCATTAGTCGCGGTATGTTGAACGTTCGCTCCATGCGCTCGCATCCAACACTTGCTCTGAGGTCACAGATAAAGGTTATATGATTCTTTTGGTGGCTTCCTTCTTCGGTTTCGTCTGTCTTACACTTACAAAATCACTCCAGAACCAATATATACCAGCCATGCTGTGAGCCAGGCCACGCCACACTGCATGATGACAATTCCTATCGTTTTCAACGTAGAATGCATTTCCTGTTTAATGGCGGCAATTGCTGCTACGCAAGGTGTATACAATAGTGTGAAAACGAGGAAACTTACTGCAGAACGAACGGTAAATAAAGTACCGAGGGCGGCAGATACATGGGCTGCATTGGTTCCTAATAATACGCTGAGTGTGGATACTACTGCTTCTTTTGCTGTGATTCCAGTTACAAGGGCAGTAGAAATTCTCCAGTCTGCGAATCCAAGTGGTTTGAAGATTGGTGCAAGTAAATGGCCAAGTATGGCGAGGAGACTGTTTGCACTGTCTGTCACAACATTTAACCGGCTGTCAAATGTCTGTAGAAACCAGATAATCATTGATGCAAGAAAGATAATCGTAAATGCTCTTTCTAAGAAGTCCCTTGCCTTTTCCCACATTAAAAGTAAAACGCTTTTTAAAGAAGGAAAACGGTAATTCGGAAGTTCCATGACAAACGGCATTGGCTTTCCGGCAAATAAAACCTTTTTGAAAATTAATGCCATCAAAATTCCAATTACGATTCCGCCAAAGTAGAGGCAGGACATAACAAGTACGCCTCTATGTGGGAAAAATGCTGCTGTAAATACGGTATAGATTGGTATTTTTGCCGAACAGCTTATAAATGGAATAAGCATGATCGTGAGATTCCTGTCTCTTTCTGAAGAAAGAGTTCTGCTTGCCATTACTGCTGGTACAGAACAGCCAAATCCGAGCAGCATCGGTACGAAACTTCTTCCAGAAAGACCAATTTTACGGAGAAATGTATCCATAACAAAGGCAATTCTCGCCATATATCCTGTATCTTCTAATATAGATAAGAAGAAAAACAGAATCAGAATAACTGGAAGAAAGCTTAGTACGCTTCCTACTCCTGTAAATATTCCATCAATTACAAGACTTTTTACCACTGGATTAATTCCATAGTTTGTGAGTAGTATTTCTATTTCTCTTGAAACCCAGTCAATTCCTGCACTTAATGCATCACTTAAAAATGAACCAAACGGGCCAAATGTCATCCAGAAAATAAATACCATAATGCCTGCAAATACTGGTAATGCCAGATAGCGGTTTGTGAGCACACTATCTATCTGCACACTTCGCTCATATTCCTTGCTGACCTGACATTTCACTACTGATTGCTCACAAATATTTTCAATAAAGCTATAGCGCATGTCCGCCATTGCCGCATTACGGTCAAGTCCACGGTCTCTTTCCATTTCAATAATACTGTGCTCCATCATTTCAAGTTCATTTTCTGAGAGTTTCAGACGTTCAATAATATCCTCATCACCCTCAATTACTTTCACCGCTGCAAACCGTCCATTCATCCCGCTTCGGCTGGCATGGTCTTCTAATTGATGATACAAACCATGTATACAGCGATGCACCGGGCCTGGCGTACAAAAATCATAGACTTTTGGATATTGTTTATTTTCCGCAACTTCGTAAGCAGTATGTATTAAATCTCCCACACCTTCATTCCGAATCGCACTGATCGGAATAATCGGAATCCCTAAAAGACGGCTCATTTCTTTTACATTAATAGAACCACCATTATTTCGGACCTCATCCATCATATTTAAGGCAAGTACCATCGGAATCCTCATCTCAATAAGCTGCAGTGTCAAATACAAATTTCTCTCAATATTTGTTGCATCCACTATATTAATAATCCCGTCTGGTTTCTCCTTCAAAAGAAAATCTCTTGTGACAATTTCCTCATTCGTATAGGGACGGAGAGAATAAATTCCCGGAAGATCTACCACTGTCCCATCCACTGAAGCTGTAGTAAACTTTCCCATCTTCTGATCTACTGTTACACCGGGAAAATTACCAACATGCTGATTCGAACCTGTCATCTGATTAAATAGCGTCGTCTTTCCACAATTCTGGTTACCAATTAAAGCAAAAATCACTGGACAGATCCCTCCTTTAATACTATCTTCTCTCCATCCTCTTTTCGAATCGTAATATCATATCCGCGAAGATGAATCTGTATGGGATCTCCCATCGGTGCCATTTTAAGCACTTTCACTTTTGTCCCTGGAATAAGGCCCATATCTAAAAAACGACAGCGCAGATTTCCCTCTCCGCCTACCGTCTCAATAACTCCTTCTTTTCCCACAGGTAATTGTGCTAAAGTCATATTTCTTCCTCCTGTAGTTATCGTTAGTTTTAATTACTTCTATCTATATAAATATATAAATTATATAAATCTCATATGAACATCCAAACTCTATTTTTGAACACTTCCATATAAGTAGCAATTAACTCTAGTATAGCCTTAATGAGAATCTTTTTCAACATTATCAAGCTAATTGAGAATGTATTATCATATATGACTTTATTCACATTACCCAAACTGTCTCTTATTTCTGAAGCAAATAAAAAACTGTCCTTTTTGCATTATTTTTTTAATTTGCTATCGCTTTTTTTCTAAAAATGTATTATAATATAGTCAGATTAATTCATTTCATGTATTCTGAATAGGATTAATCACTATACTTTGCATAACGGGAAAAGGAAGAATGTTTTCGGCTGTTGGTCGCTGAAAGCATATCTTCCTTTTTCTGTTAATAGTATTTTGCCGCAGGCAAAATAAAATTCTAGCTCCATCCAAAAAGCCGCCGTAAAAGTTTTGTCGGATTGCTCAAAAAATACGAAAAAAGAACCGC
>NZ_ACEP01000146.1 GCF_000173975.1 Anaerobutyricum hallii DSM 3353 | reverse complement strand
CGGGCTACGTCAACTGAATGAAGGCAAAATATACCACGAGGCTATTACACGTTTTTAGACGGCATTACGCTACGTCAACTGAATGAAGGCAAAATATACCGCAAATTGGGACGTGCAGGTTGCCGGAATGATTTTTCAAACACGCTCTAGTATTTACCTGGTCAAAAAAATGGCTGCTCGGTTTCGTACCTTGCAGCCATAGTATAACGATTTTCTTTTAGAAAGTGGTCGCATAGAAAGCGACATTAAACAACATTCATTGTTTTATGATCCAATCAGACTCTGATCAAAAGCAAACAATGCTTCATTGATTTCATATACATTATAATTACCCTGTTCAACAAAATATTCTACAATAATATCAAACTTACTTGAACGAGACAAAGTAAATCCCGCCTTACCAAGCATATCCTGCATTTCTGCAATTGGCAGTTCCAATGCCAGAGCAAATGCCAGCACTGTCGTTTTAGACGGTTTATAAAATTTATTCGAGCGAATTTTAGAAAAAAGTTTCCGATCAATATTTGCTTTCTTGTAACACTGCGTGTCTGTCATGTCGGATTCGTCAATTTTACGAAGCAGCATTTCCGAAAAACTTTCATCTATCTGATTCAACGCATCCTCCAGAGTCCTGCTACTTATCGCATTATAGCTTGGCTTCGCTTCCATCCTCTCCACTGCTGACCCGAAACAACTTTCTCCAATAAGCGGCTCCGATCGCCATCTCTGTTCTTCCCGACTGTCCGAGTGTTCTTTCACATATCGGTCATCTATATAAGCTGTAATATCCGCAAACAACTTTCCGCTAATCTGATATGCCTTCCGGTCAAAAATTACAATGAAGACTGTCATCTCATTTTCCAGTAGAAAATTTCCAATGATATCTACAGCAACTTTTAATGCCTGATCTTTTGGATAGCCATAAATTCCAGAAGAAATCAGAGGAAAAGCAACCGATTCACAGCCATATTCCTTCGCCAGATTCAGTGATGTATCATAGCAGGATTCTAAAAGTTTTTGTTCTTGATGTTTTCCATCCAGCCAGATTGGTCCAACTGTGTGAATGACATATTTACAGGGAAGACGATATCCATTTGTAATTTTAGCATTCCCTGTCTGACATCCATGGAGCATTCTACATTCCTCAAGAAGGTCTGGGCCGGCAGCACGATGAATGCATCCATCTACCCCGCCACCTCCTAATAGAGATGTATTAGCTGCATTGACAATTGCATCAACATTCATTTTTGTAATATCATTTCTAACAATTTTCAATGGCATAGAATATACCTCCTACTGTTTATCCAAAATTTTCCGTTTCCATCGCCTGTGTATCAGACTTACTATTCGTAA
>NZ_ACEP01000147.1 GCF_000173975.1 Anaerobutyricum hallii DSM 3353 | reverse complement strand
AAAGAACGGATGCCGTATCGGAGGAGAACAGTCCGGTCATATCATATTTTCAAAGTATGCATCAACGGGGGATGGAATTCTTACCAGCTTGAAGATGATGGAAGTTATGATGGCTAAAAAGAAAAAGCTGAGTCAGCTCACAGAGGATTTACATATTTACCCACAGGTTCTTGTGAATGTAATGGTAAAAGATAAAGCCGTAGCGCAGGCAGATGCAGATGTGCAGGCTGCGATATCAAAAGTAGCAGAAAGATTAGGAGATACCGGAAGAATTCTTGTTCGGGAGTCTGGAACAGAACCATTGATTCGTGTTATGGTAGAGGCAGAAACAAAAGAAATCTGTCATACATATGTAGATGAAGTGGTTTCGATTATTAATAAAAAAGAGGCAACTAGATAATATTTTTTCATTTTGTAGAAGATGAAGAAAGCATTTATTATTATAAAAACACGAAAAAGACATAGTGACATAATTCGGAGGAAAATATCATGGCAGTATTAGTAACAGGTGGAGCAGGATATATCGGAAGTCATACTTGTGTAGAGTTATTAGAAAATAATAAGGAAGTTGTTGTTCTTGATAATTTGAGTAATTCCAGCGAAGAAGCATTAAATCGAGTAAAAAGAATAACAGGGAAAGAAGTAAAGTTTTATAAAGGTGATATTTCAGATATAGTTATTTTAGATACCATTTTCAAAAAAGAAAATATTGAATCATGTATTCATTTTGCAGGATTGAAGTCCGTAGGAGAATCTGTCGCAAAACCATTAGAGTATTACCAGAACAATATTGCAGGAACATTAATCCTTTTACAGAAATTGAAAGAATACAATGTAAAAAATATTATTTTCTCATCTTCAGCAACCGTATATGGTGATCCTGCATTTGTACCGATCACAGAAGAATGTCCAAAAGGTCTATGTACAAATCCTTATGGCTGGTCTAAATCAATGCTAGAGCAGATTCTTATGGATATATATAAGGCAGATGAAACTTGGAATATAATTCTACTTCGTTACTTTAACCCAATTGGAGCCCATAAAAGCGGTCTCATGGGAGAGAATCCAAATGGAATCCCTAACAATTTAATGCCATACGTAACACAGGTAGCAGTAGGCAAGTTAAAAGAATTGGGAGTATTCGGAAACGACTATGATACACCAGATGGAACAGGAGTACGTGACTATATTCATGTAGTTGACCTCGCAAAAGGTCATGTGAAAGCCCTTCAGAAAATAGATGAAAAATGTGGTTTTAAAATATATAACTTAGGAACCGGAAAAGGATATAGTGTATTAGATATTGTAAAGAATTTTGAAGCTGCTACAGGTATGAAAGTTCCATATGTTATAAAAGATCGCCGTCCCGGTGATATTGCTACATGCTACTGCGATCCAGGAAAGGCAGCAAAAGAATTAGACTGGAAAGCAGAAAACGGTATAAAAGAAATGTGTGAAGATTCTTGGAGATGGCAGAAGAAGAATCCAAATGGGTATGAAGGATAAAGATAGAAGAAGATTAAATGAAAGAAGCAATCAGATAACAGCAAATAGATAAACAGTCAGAGCATAAGTACCAGGGGCATATTACGGGGATGCCATTTCCAGAAATATCCTGAAGTGTAAATTCACAATTAAAAAGTGTAAGCCTACTTACAAACGAAAAGAGGAAAGAAGTGAAAACAACCTTACTTATCATGGCGGCCGGAATCGGCAGCCGATTTGGAACAGGAATAAAACAGTTAGAACCAGTAGATGATTCTAACCATATCATCATGGATTATTTCGATATACAACTTCAACCATTTGAGGAGTTAGAGAAGGCAATGAAATGGTGGAAGAGTAATAAATTATAAATTATGGACTGGACGAGAACTTCTGAGAAATCGGAGGTTCTTTTTTTTGCTTATTTTGAGGGTGATTTAATAATCTGATTCTTTATGAACTAAATTTGAAAAAAGTTGTTCCTATATTGACATTAGCAGGCGATATGTCCTTAGTCGGAACCCGCCCGCCAACAGTAGACGAATGGGATAAATACGAACTTCATCACCGTGCCCGCCTCGCAACCAAGCCGGGACTTACCGGAATGTGGCAGATAAGCGGACGAAGCAACATCACAGACTTCGAAGAAGTCGTAAAACTCGATAAACAGTGCATAAGCGAATGGACAATGGGACTTGATATAAGGATTCTGTTTAAGACGGTACAGGTGGTATTCAAAAAAGAAGGATCTATGTAGGGAGTAGAGGAGACAGTAAATGAAGGAAGAAAATATAAAGGGTGAATATCAACGAAAAGTAGATAAATCTCTTATTCCAACCTGTAATATCATGGGTGTGAATATCGCAGCCATTAATATGAATTGGTTATTAAAATATCTAGATGCAAATCTTTCCGATACCAATACAAAATTTATTTGGAATGCGATGATAAGGGGTAAATATAAGATTCGACAAGAGCAGGTTCGGTTTCTACAGGAAATGCCATCAGAGGAAAATCTGTGGAAGGCCGTTATTGCATTTCAGGAGTATCCATTTAAAACGGCAACAGGATTACCGTTTCGGTATAAATTAAAGGTTGGCAAAAATGGAGAGTATAACAGAGAGCTGCTGATAGATCGGAGAGAGAAAAGTAAGAGCCTTGCCTGGAGTAGTGTGGTGCTGGCATTTGAAAATAGTAAAATTAATGTGTTTTCATAGAAATCTTACTGTGATAAACTTATAGGAAAAACAACGGAGGATAAATCAATGTTTGACACAATTCATCATATTGCAATTATAGGAAGCGATTATGAGAAATCAAAACATTTTTATGTTGATTTACTGGGGTTTGAAATAATCCGGGAAAATTATCGAAAGGAACGGGATGATTATAAAATAGATTTAGCTTGTGGAGAGCAGGAGATTGAGCTATTTATTATAAAAGATGCTCCGGCCCGTGTAAATTATCCGGAAGCACTTGGCTTGAGGCATCTGGCATTTAAGGTAAAAAGCGTTGATGATACGGTTAAAGAACTTAATGCAAAAGGAATAGCAACAGAGCCGGTACGTTTAGACGATTATACCGGAAAGAAAATGACATTTTTCCATGATCCAGATAATCTTCCATTAGAAATCCATGAATAATCAACTATTATGATTGCTGTTTGAAATACTATGGTATATCCAGATAGAAGATAAGAAAAGAAAATCTGTGGACGAAACTTCTATAGACAAGAGAAAAGCTCAGAGAATTTAAACTCTGGGCTTTTTCTATATCATTTTTCTTTTGCTGTTCTCATCCAGTTTTTAAGGAAAGTAAGTGCATGGTATCCGTATATTCCAGATGGAAAAAACGATTCGGAGTTTTCAAGCAAAGCTTCTTGTGTTAGATCCACTTCAGGCGTTCATGCCTTCTAATGCGGATATGCAGAATGCAAGTCATAAGTGACTTGCTCAGACTGTAGACAAAACCCCACTTTTGCAAGACATTCATTGACGATAGCTGTCCATTGTTCACAGCGTATTTTGTGTGTGATCTTATCCATAACATAACCTCCTGGGGTTATTATCTCATAGGAGAGAGGTTGTGTCATGGTACTCATGGTTTATCGTGTGCGCTTCTTCAGAAACAGGATCTTTCTTTTTTCTGGATTTACCAGAAATCATTTTATGACCAGAGTAGATAGCCATAATCATACAGAGAAGAGAGCTGCAAGCAAAATATTTGTGAGCTGTTTTCATGTTTTTATAGCCGGTATAAAAGGTTCCAATCATGGCTGCCAATGCACCAAGTGACCAATATTTATGTGCTTTCATTTGAATATACCTCCTGCATTTTTTTATATAATACCTCTTTTTGGAAAGTATGAAAACAGGAAATTTATAAATTTTGCTCTTTCTCAATCTGTTGTTCCTGCTCGTGATTCTTCCCAAGAATCATATCAATATTAGCAGAAACGGTACGAAGTTCCCGTTCGTAATCTCGGCGGTTAGAAAAATCTTCCCGTTGTGTATCTCGCAATATTCATTAATAGGACATTGCTTTTTCGCTTATTATGGGTTATAATATAGTTCGTCTTTTGCAATTTAACACATTAAATCGTAATAGGTTAAAGAGGCGAAATAAAGATTCATACAGACAGGAAGATAAAATTACATATAGATTTACAGTAAGTATTGTTTCTGAAAAGGTTACGATTTGTATAGAATGTAATTGTTTTGTTGACAGTAGAGAATCTGACAGAATGGGAGAAAAGTGATGAAAGAAGAAAAGAAACTGAATTTACCGCAGTCATTGTTACTGCTTGTATTGATAATTTTTTCGGTTGCAGTTTGTATTCGTTTAAAGACTGGCGGACCGATGATCGGCTTATTTGCAAGCTGGATTTTTATTTATCTTGTTTGCAAGATTGTTCGTATTCCATATGATAATGTTGTTGCGGGCGCATATGATGCGATTCGTATGGTCGTTCCAACACTTTGTCTGCTTATGGCGATTGGTGTTATGATTGGTACCTGGTTACAGAGCGGTACGATCGCGATAATTATTGCCTGGGGGCTTAAGATGATTAACCCGGCATGGTTACTGCCGCTTACATTATTATTCTGTTCTGTACTTAGTGTTGTAACAGGAACTTCTTATGGTTCTGTTGGAAGTGCTGGTGTTGCAATGATGGCAATCGGCAATGCGATGGGAATTAATTCTGGTATGGTTGCCGGAGCAGTTATCTGTGGTGCAATGTTTGGTGATAAGTTAAGCCCGCTTTCTGATACAACAAACTTAGCTCCAGCTGTTGCAGGTGCAAAGTTAGGTGATCATATCCGTGCCATGTTTTGGACAACGATTCCTACATATATCATTACATTAATTATCTTTACTGTTTTAGGAATCCAGCAGACAAGCGGTGGTTATACAGCAGGAGATATTTCAAACTATATTACAGAATTAAATGGAGAATTCCATCTTGGAGCGGTAACATTAATTCCTGCAATCTTAATTATCGTGCTTTTACTTTGTAAGGTAAATGCAATCTCTGCACTTGGAATTTCAAGTTTTGCAGCAGGAGCAGTTTCATTTTTTGTACAGCATGCGACATTACAGAGTATTATTCAGACTGCATATAGTGGATATACAACTACAATTGAGGAAGGGGTACTTCAGTCCATCTTAAATCGTGGTGGTATGGGAAGTATGTTACAGTACGTTGCCATCATCAGTTTTGCTGTTGGTATGGGAGGTATGCTTGAAAAACTCGGCGTATTAGAGCACATTTTAAATGCGGTTGTAAAGCGTATTAACAGTGATGGTTCTATGATTTTAGTTACTTTAATTGTTGGCTATATCACAAGTTTGATCAGCTGCTCCCAGCCAATGTCTCATGTACTGACAGGCCGCTTAATGGCACCAGTATTTAAAGAAAGAAAAGTGGCACCGGAAATCCTTTCCCGCTGTCTTGAAGATTCAGGAACAATGGCAGGCCCAATGATTCCATGGCATGGCTATGGCGTATATATGGCAGGAACACTTGGTGTAGCCTGGGCTGCATTCTTCCCATATTTGTTCTTGCTGTATTTAACACCAATTTTCAGTATTATTTATGGATTTACTGGAATATCTATTAAGCATGTTTCTGGGGAAGAAGTAGCGGAGTAGTATTCTGATAATTTTAAGCATGAGAAAATGTACAGAAATATGTTGGAATCTAAATGAATATCAGAAGAAAGTCAGTATGGATTTCTGGTTAGATTAAAGTCGAAACATATGGGAATGTAAATTCAGCTGTTGCAACTTCAGCCAGCTGGTATTTGTCATTAAAATGGAGACATAATGGAATCTAGATACAGAAAGTAAAGAAGTGATAGTAAATGTTATCGCATACCAATTTGCTATATAGTTAGCAATTGAAAATGTAGGGAAAGCATAATATAAATTAAGATAAAAGATATAAAATACAAAATAGAGAAGGATACAATAAAATGAAAACAAAACTTGTTCTTTTAGGTACAGGCACACCTAATGCCTGCCCGAATGCAAATGGTCCGTCTTCCGCAGTAGTTGTAGGAGACAGGGCATATATTGTAGACTTTGGGCCGGGAGTAGTCAGACAGGCTTCCGCAGCTTACTTTAATGGAATTGATGCGTTAAGACCAGATCTTTTAACAGTGGCATTCTGTACACATCTGCATACAGACCACACTGCCGGATATCCAGACCTCATTTTTACCCCGTGGGTATTAGAGCGTCCGGTTCCACTCAAAGTATTTGGCCCTAAGGGAATGCAGCATATGACAGATCATATCTTAAAAGCCTATGAGACTGATATTGATTTCCGAATTAACGGATTTGAAAAGGCAAATGAATCGGGATACCGAGTGGAAGTCACAGAAATCGAGTCTGGAATTATTTATAAAGATGACCGTGTAACAGTAGAGGCATTTCCTGTAAGTCACGGAACTTTAGAATGTTATGGATACAAGTTTATAACACCAGATAAAACTATTGTGATTACAGGCGATACAGCCCCACTTGATATCGTGGCAGAAAAAGCCAAAGACTGCGACATTCTTCTTCACGAAGTAGAATATGCCGCCGGAATATCCTGCCGTGAACCAAAATGGCGGAAATATCACCGCGAGGTGCATACATTAAGCACAGACCTCGCCCAGGTTGCAAAAAAAGCCAATCCAAAGCTTCTCGTAACCTACCACCGTATTTATCATATGAATATTCAGGATAATCGTAAGAATCTTGCAGCGGAAATGGCATGGAGGGATGAAGCTATTCTTGACGAGATACGAGAGGCTGGCTATGAAGGTTATGTGGTTAATGGCAAAGATTTGGATGTATTCTGATTTGCGCAGGCAAAGGAGACGCTCTCAGTAAATAAAATAACCTATATTTGTGACTTTAGTCGCGGCGGTTTGAATACTCGCTTACACACGCTCGTATCCAACCCTTGCTCCGAGGCCACAAATATAGGTTATTTTATTTACTGAGAGCTGTCTTTGGCTACCTATTCAAACTCAGAATTTATTTTGAGAAAGATTTGAGGGAGACTTCAACAGGTTGTGATTTTTATACGATTATGGCACTGGTTCAAGTGTCAATCCTATAGAATTTCATTTCCCGGAACTTCTACATATTCTGTCCTCTTCCCCAAATCTCTCCGACTGGTTTTCTGAGCTGCCAGCGCACAGAACTCCTGAAGCGAAATAAAGCATATTTGTGGCCTCGGAGCAAGGTTTGGATGTGAGCGCTGTAAGCGAACATTCAAACCACTGCGACTAAAGTCACAAATATGCTTTATTTCGCTTCAGGAGTTCGTCTGCTCCGCAGCCTGACAAATCAGAAATTCTCTTACTTCCTCTTGATTTTTACTAAACTTTGCGGTAAACTTTTACCAGATGGAGCAAACGACAATTATCGTTGCCATCTGATGAAAAGAAACTGTTAAATTTATAAAGTATTTAAGAGGAGTTTTTGGGATGAATATTTTATTAGCAGGGGGAGCTGGCTACATTGGTTCTCATACAGCAGTGGAATTATTAACAGCAGGACATGACGTAGTTATCGTAGATAATTACTGTAATAGCTGTGCAGAAGCAGTGAATCGTGTTGAAGAAGTTTCTGGTAAGAAAGTTGTTTCTTATGAGGCAGATGTAAAAGATAAAGTAGCTATGGCAAAGATTTTTGCAGAGAATAAGATTGACTGTGTTATTCATTTCGCAGGTCTTAAAGCAGTTGGTGAGTCTGTTCAGAAACCAATCGAATATTACAGAAATAATATTGATACAACCCTTACTTTATTAGAGTGTATGAAAGAAGCAGGAGTAAAGAAGTTCGTATTCTCATCTTCCGCAACAGTTTATGGTGAGGAGAATGATATTCCTTACATCGAGACAATGAAGAGAGGTAGCTGTTCTAACCCTTATGGATGGACAAAGGTTATGATGGAGGAGATTCTTGAAGATGCAGCGAAAGCTGACGAGGAACTTACAGTAGTTCTTCTTCGTTACTTTAACCCAATCGGAGCACATGAATCTGGAAGAATGGGTGAAGATCCACAGGGTATTCCTAACAACCTGATGCCATATATCGCACAGGTAGCAGTAGGAAGAAGAGATCATCTGACTGTTTATGGCGGAGATTATCCTACAAAGGATGGAACATGCCGTCGTGATTATATCCATGTAATGGATCTGGCAAATGGTCATTTAAAGGCAGTAGAATACGCTGCACAGCATAAAGGTGTGGAAGTATTTAACTTAGGAACAGGTACACCTTACAGTGTATTAGAGATCATCCATGCATTTGAATCTGCAAATGACATTAAGATTAAGTATGAGATTGGTGACAGAAGAGCTGGTGATCTTCCAGAATTCTGGGCAAATGCAGAAAAGGCAGAGAAGATTCTTGGATGGAAGACTCAGAGAACATTAGAGGATATGTGCCGGGATACATGGAATTGGCAGAAGAATAATCCTCAGGGATATAATAAATAGGAATTTGCCGCAGGCAAAGAGACGCCTCCGAAGAGAGTCTAACCCCTATATTTGTGACTTTAGTCGCTGCGGTTTGAATGCTCGCTTTAAGTACTCGCATCCAAACCTTGCTCCGAGGCCACAAATATAGGGGTTAGACTCTCTTCGGGGGCTGTGCTTTGGCTGTGGAAGGAAAATTGCTATTTATTGTTGGAGTGATTTGGGGAATCGCCAGAAGGTTTTGGCTTCCTGTGGAGTTTTTTTGAAAGATTGACCCGAATTATTGTTGTAGTACGCTGAAAATTTGATTTTTTTATTAGGTTTTGTATCAATCCTGTAAAATTTAATTTCTAAAGGACGGATACACAGATTATTGTGTTGTAGTATGCTGAAAACACATCAAAACAGATGAATATATGATATTTTTGCTGAGAATGGATTATTGGTAATAGTACACCGATAATATACTCTTTTTTCTTATTAATTAATAGTATGTCAATCCTGAGAGATTTAATTTCCCGGATTATTTCTATCTCTCCTGTCTTCTTCCACAAATTTTTCAACAAATTTGCTGAATTGAAACAACCAGAACCCCCAGAGAGAATATACCCTATATCTGTGGCCTCGGAGCAAGGTTTGGATACGAACGCATAAGCGAGAATTCAAACCGCCGCGACTAAAGACACAGATATAGGGTATATTCTCTCTGGGGGTTCGTCTGTTTACCCACCCCGGCAAATTCCTATTTAATTCAACGTTTTTGACTTTAGGAAATATCGGTCAACGATAATCAGAATGGAAATAGCAACAATAGAAAGCAGATTCTCAAATGCCGTTGTATGTTCAATAATCATATGTCGTGCGATTACGAACATGAGAACTTCGAGCATCGTATCCTTCCGGGGTTTGCATAAGAGTTTGAAAAACTCAATACCGATAACGATATCAAATACGCTTGCCATATATTTAAGAAAGGCCCCTGATTCAGAGCGAGTCTGCAGGAATTCCTTAAATGGTGCCCATAAAGAGCAGATAGCAATGACAATGGCGATGAGAACGATGGCGGCCATGATATGTTCTAACCATTCGCTTAAGTTCGCATAGCCTTGTTTTAGTTTTTCCAGTTTTTCTGTCATAATGTTCCTCCAATGTACATTACTCAAAAAAATACCCTCCATAAATAACGATAAAATAATTAAAAGTAATAATCCCAAAAACTATAATAACATAAGTTTGCCTGCCGGTCATCTTAAAATGAAAAAGAAAATAAATTCATTTTATAGAATGCATTTTTTAATATGCTTGGGAGTTTCTGTTTGTACAAAAATCTGCACATACTTGACTGCATGGGATATTTGGCATATAAAGTATATTGGAATGTAAATTTTATCCTCTTACAGCAAGAAGACTCCGACCTCTAAGGTGGGAGATGAATTGCGTCTGCTACCTGCTTGATAGAGCATCCTAATTATAGTATAGTATCTTTAGTCGGATAATAAAAAATTGAGATAATAACGCACATTTAGTATTCTTACTATACTATCATCTTGCGCTTGTATTCAAGTATCAA
>NZ_ACEP01000148.1 GCF_000173975.1 Anaerobutyricum hallii DSM 3353 | reverse complement strand
TCATCCTCCAGTTTGTATCTCAAAAAT
This sequence comes from Anaerobutyricum hallii DSM 3353, assembly GCF_000173975.1. Classification (GTDB taxonomy): domain Bacteria; phylum Bacillota; class Clostridia; order Lachnospirales; family Lachnospiraceae; genus Anaerobutyricum; species Anaerobutyricum hallii. The sequence continues at coordinate 19,535 of NZ_ACEP01000148.1, read as the reverse complement.
GTTATAAAACAAAAGAGTACCCGGGACAACTGCCCCGGGTATGGAAAGCGGTATACACTGCTTCCTACTTTTTCATATCATAGCTACAATCTCCGTAACTACGTATAATTATTTGATGTATTTGTCAAGAATCTTCTGGATAGTTCCATCTTCTTTCAGCTCTTTTAATGCTCCGTTTACTGCGTTAAGTAAATCAGTATTGCCTTTCTGAATTGCTGCTGCATAATCTTCCTGAACATAATCTGTATCAAGAATCTGTAAACCATCTGTTGTCTCAACGAAAGACTTCGCTGGCTGGTTATCAATGATTACTGCATCAATCTTACCGCTTGTAAGAGCCATAACTGCGTCAGCACCTTTATTGTATTCTTCTACGTTTTCTTCGCCAAAGTCATCTTTTGCGTAGATGTCACCAGTTGTTGCTAACTGCACACCAATCTTTTTACCTTTTAAGTCATCAATAGACTTAATGGAAGAACCTTCTTTTACGATAACGGACTGAATACCTGTTGCATAGCTGTCAGTGAAGTCAACAGACTGCTTTCTCTCATCTGTTACAGTCATACCTGCAAGACCTAAATCTGCTTTACCTGACTGTACTGCTGTGATGATAGAGTTAAATTCCATATCCTGAATCTCCAACTTCAGTCCTAATTTATCTGCGATCGCTTTTGCGATGTCAGCATCAATACCAACAATATCATTACCCTCATAAGATTCATATGGTGGGAATGTCGCATTCGTTGCCATTGTTAACACACCATCTTTTGCTGTCTTTACTGTAGCTGTTCCATTAGCAGAAGTACTGGATTCTGCTGACTTTTTGTCGTTGCTGCTACCGCATCCAGCTAACATAGATACAGACATAACAACTGCAAGCGCAACGGCTGCTAATTTTTTCATCTTCATTTTTCTCTCTCCTTTGTTTCATTTCATTACAAGTTTTTCTAAAAAAATTTGCGTATTGTAAGAAAGCTACACAAAGCTTTCTTCTAGATATAAAAAATACCACAAACCGAATAAAAACACAAGTGCTTCCTGCATATTCTTTGAATAAATATTCATCAAACTTACTTTGAATTAATAAAATGAACATGTACTATGCATTTTTATACTTTTCTTCGGATATCCGGAAGCTGCGCTAATACAATCGCAATAAACATAAGTGCACAGCCAATCAATTCTCTTGTTGTAAGAACCTGATGAAGGAACAAATATCCTGAAAGGGCGGAAAATACAGATTCTAAACTCATAATCAGTGCCGCTACCGTTGGATTTAATCCTTTTTGTCCCAGAATCTGCAACGTATATCCTACTCCTGTTGACATAATACCTGTATAAAGAATCGGGCCTGCCGCATTTAAAATCATTGCCATATTCGGACTTTCAAATAAAAACATACAGATTGCGCCAAGCATTCCGCCGGTAAGGAACTGAATGCAAGACATTTTTACCCCATCTACAAATGGATTATAATGGTCTATCGCGAGAATCTGTCCTGTGTATAAAAAGGAACAGCATAAAATGAGAGCATCCCCTCTCTGAATTGTCATTTTTTCTGTAATACATAAAAAATACAGCCCGGCTAATGCGATAACTACGCCAATCCAAGTGAGGATTCCGCAGTATTTTTTAAAGAAAAGGCCGACAACCGGTACGATAATAATATAAAATGTTGTGATAAATCCTGCCTTTCCTACGGTTGTGTACTGAATTCCCGTCTGCTGAAAACAGTTTGCTAAAAATAAAAATATTCCGCATACAATTCCACTTTCTAAAAGCCGCTTATTTTTCCAGCTTAATTTTTCTTCCTCTGCCTGCATCTTTTGAAAGCTGTTAATACCGTTATCTGAGGCTGTTTTTACACTTTCACTCCGTCTTTTTTTTCGAATATTATCAATGACCATAATGACCGGAATCAGAAATAATCCTCCAATCACGGAGCGAAGACAAATAAATGTAAATGGTCCGATATAATCCATACTTACACTCTGTGCTACGAATGCTGCACCCCATATCATTGCTGTCAGAAACAGAAAAATCGTGTCTCGTATCTTATGTGTTTTCATCTCCATTTCTTCTTTTCTTCCTCTTTTCCTCTCAAACTTACCTGCAAATCTCGCAGATAAAACAGATTATACTCCAATCTTATTATGTAAACAAGATATTTTCTGCCTTTTTCCTTGCCAGTTACTTTATTTTCATGTAGAATATTCATTTAGAACACTTTTAAAATTTACAATACAGGAGGAATTTTTATGGCTCAGTTATGGGGCGGACGATTCACAAAAGAAACCGACAAACTGGTTTACAATTTTAATGCGTCCATCAATTTTGATAAGAAGTTTTACAAACAGGATATGGAAGGAAGCATCGCTCATGTAAAGATGCTTGCCGCTGTTGGTATCCTCACAGACGAGGAAAGAGACAAAATTATCGCTGGCATTGAAGGTATCCTTCGTGACGTGGAGAATGGTTCTCTTGAAATCACAGAGGAATATGAAGATATTCACAGCTTTGTAGAGGCAGTCCTCACAGACCGCATCGGTGATGTCGGTAAGAAACTTCACACAGGAAGAAGCCGTAATGATCAAGTTGCCCTTGATATGAAGTTATATACAAGACAGGAGCTTCTTGCAATCCGAGAACTTGTTCTTGAACTCATCAAGACATGTCAGACCTTAATGGAAGAAAATATCCACACAGTTATGCCTGGGTTTACACATTTACAGAAGGCACAACCTCTTACACTTTCTCACCATGTTGGTGCTTATATGGAAATGTTTAAAAGAGACTATTCTCGCTTAAGTGACATTTATGACCGAATGAACTACTGTCCATTAGGTTCTGGTGCCTTAGCAGGAACAACCTACCCTTTAGACAGAGAAATGACCGCGGAACTTCTTGACTTTTACGGTCCTACTTTAAACAGCATGGATTCCGTATCTGACAGAGATTATGTTATCGAGTTATTAAGTGCTCTTTCTACAATTATGATGCATTTAAGCCGTTTCTGTGAGGAAATCATTCTCTGGAACTCTAATGAGTACCGTTTCATTGAAATTGACGATGCTTACAGTACAGGAAGCAGTATTATGCCACAGAAGAAAAATCCAGATATCGCGGAATTAATCCGCGGAAAGACTGGTCGTGTTTATGCCGCTTTAACATCTATTTTAACTACTATGAAAGGAATCCCACTGGCATATAACAAAGATATGCAGGAGGATAAAGAACTCACCTTTGATGCATATGACACTGTAAAGGGCTGCCTTGCCCTCTTTAACGGTATGTTAAAGACAATTACTTTCCATAAAGACATCATGGAGCAGAGTGCCAAACATGGCTTTACAAACGCTACCGATGCAGCAGATTACCTTGTAAATCATGGGGTTCCATTCCGCGATGCTCATGGAATTGTGGGACGTCTTGTACTGTATTGTATCGACAAAGGAATTGCTCTTGATGATATGAGTCTTGAAGAATATAAAGCAATCAGTCCTGTATTTGAAAATGACATTTATGAGGTAATTGATGTTCATACTTGTGTTGACAAGAGAAATACTATCGGTGCCCCAGGTCCAAAAGCAATGGAACAGGTCATCGCGATCAATAAAAAATGGATTGAAGAACACGAAGAGTAAACAGGGAGAATAACTATGAAACATTCAAAAAAGTCACATAAAGAGGGCCGAGGAAGTTTTTCCGGCCGTATCGGCTATGTGCTGGCCGTTGCCGGTTCTGCTGTAGGTCTTGGAAACATCTGGCGTTTTCCATACCTTGCTGCAAAATATGGAGGAGGAATCTTTCTTTTAGTTTATCTCCTTTTAACTGTATCTTTTGGATATGTTCTTATTATGTCCGAAACAGCTCTTGGGCGTATGACTAAAAAAAGTCCGGTAGGTGCATTTGCTTCTTTTGGTAATAGCTTTCCTTTTAAACTGGGAGGCTGGCTCAATGCGGTTATTCCTATCCTGATCGTTCCTTATTATAGTACGATCGGTGGATGGGTTATCAAATATCTTGCTGAATATTTAAAAGGAAATGTGCAGGAAGTTGCACAGGATGGCTACTTTACCGAATTCATCACAGATTCTTTTCAAACAGAACTGTGGTTTCTTGTTTTTGCAGCATTAATCTTTATTATCATCCTTGGCGGTGTAAGAAATGGAGTAGAACGAATGTCTAAAATCATGATGCCAATTCTTGTACTTTTAGCAATCGTTGTAACAATATATTCCGTTACACGTCCGGGCGCATTAGCCGGAGTAAAGTATTTCTTAATTCCTAACATGAAGAATTTTTCTTTTATGACAATTGTTGCTGCAATGGGACAGATGTTTTATTCTCTTTCCATTGCTATGGGAATCCTTTACACCTACGGTTCTTATACAGATAAAGATATGGATCTTGAACAATCCACAACACAGATTGAAATCTTTGATACAGGGATTGCAATACTTGCCGGATTAATGATCATTCCTGCTGTTTTCTCTTTCTCTGGTGGAAATCCTGAAAACTTACAGGCCGGACCATCCCTCATGTTTATTACTTTACCAAAAGTATTTGCCAGTATGGGAATCGGTACCGCAGCTGGTATCCTGTTCTTTGTACTCGTGCTGCTGGCAGCTCTTACAAGTGCAGTATCTTTAATGGAAACCTGTGTATCTACTTTTGCAGATGAATTTCACTGGAGCCGTAAAAAATGTTGTGTATTCATGGCTGTTGTTATGATTGTTCTTGGTTCCGCATCTTCTATGGGATACGGTGCCCTTGATTTCATTCAGATCTTCGGAATGGCATTCCTTGATTTCTTTGATTTCCTTACAAACTCTGTAATGATGCCGCTTGCTGCTTTAGCAACCTGCTTCTTAATCCTCAGGGTTGTTGGATTTAAGAAAATCTCAGAAGAAATCGAACAGTCTTCTTCTTTCCGCAGAAAGAAGTTATACACTGTCTTCCTTAAATATTTCGCACCAATCTGCCTGATTATTATTTTGTGCAGTTCTATCGCGAATGTATTAGGAATTATTTCTATGTAAACTTAATACAGACAAAAACCGGGGAAATCATATACTTCCCCGGTTTTTATTATTATTTTATTGCCCATCTCATTTTTGTAGATCTTGCTCTGCCGTTTCGATGGCATTCTTCTTTTGAAGGGCGGATGACATTCTTTGCCACCTCACTCCATAACCCTTCCTTCTGCTGTCTTTTCCAGATTTTCTTTACTAATCTGTCCTCTCCGGAATGGAACGTGAGAATCGCTACACGTCCGCCCGGTGCAAGTATATGTGGTAACTTTTCTAAGAATTCTTCTAGTACTTCAAATTCGCTGTTTACATCAATGCGAAGTGCCTGAAAGGTTCTCTGGCAAGTCTTCTTGATGGTATCCTTTTTTTCTTTATCATCTGGCAGAAATACAAGCGCTCTTTCAATAACTTCTTTTAGCTGTCCTGTCGTATCGATTTGTTCTCCTTGACGAAATGTCTTCATAATCTCTTTTGCAATCTGTTCTGCATAAGGCTCATCTGCATTCTCACGCAGCATACCTTCTATTTCATCTCTGGTTAATTCTCTTAACCGTTCTGCTGCAGAAATTCCCTTATCCGGATTCAAACGAAGATCCAAAGGCCCTTCTACTTTATAAGAAAAGCCTCGTTCCGGATTATCAATCTGCATGGAGGATACCCCAAGATCGGCTAATACAAAATCAAATAATCCATGTTCTTCCGCTACAAGATCAATGTTGCGGAAATTCTGCTGTATGATCGTTAAAATATCTTCCCCATATCCTGCTTTCCTTAAACGATCCGTTGTTTTTACAATTTCAATCGGATCCACATCTAATCCATAGATATGGCCTTCGCCTTGGAGACATTCTAACATCTTTCTTGTATGTCCTCCGTATCCAAGTGTACAGTCTAATCCTTTTTGTCCCGGCTGGATCTGTAAAAAATCCAAAATCTCCTGCACACAAATAGATATATGCATTCCCGCCGGAGTACTTCCTTTACGGATTACTTTCTCAATCGTATCTTTATACTTTTCCGGCTGTAGTTCTTTATATTTCTCTTCAAACTTTCTTGGATGCGTTCCTTTATAACGCACTCGTCTTTTATGTGGTTTTTCTAATTCTTTATTTTCTTCCATAGGAACCCCCTGTATAATTTTTATGTATTCTCATAATCTCTTGTATTTCATCTTATGAGACATCTTTTTATTCTTATATCATGATAACACAGGTTAACGAACAGAAACAACAAAATCAGTCCATACATCCTTGTTTTTTCTTCATCCATGCATAGGCAATTACACAGATCATTACAGAAAGAAGGGAACCTCCTACTGTAGCTAAGCCCATCGGAAAAAGGCTGGAAAATACTTTAGCTGTAATATACACTCCCGGTATTCTTACAAGAAGAATCGCTATAATGTTATGGATAAAGGAAAGTTCTGAATGTCCACAGGCACAAAAGTAACCACTGAAACTGAAATGGATACCTGCAAATATACAGTCAAATATATATCCCCTGATATACTGGGAACCAAGTACTATTACTTTTGCATTTTCTGTGAACAAGCCAACTACCGGTCCTGCAATAAACTGCATGATAATTGATATCATTACACCAAACCCTACGGTAATCAGCACTGCATAATAAAGTATCCTCTGTGCTCTTTCCCTCTTGCCTGCACCGATATTCTGCGCTCCAAGTGCAGATACAGTAGAAAGCATAGAAGATGGTACCAGAAAGAGGAAACTGATAATTTTTTCTACAATTCCTACCGCCGCAGCAGTATCGAGTCCCCGCCTGTTTGCAATAATAGTGATAATTATAAAAGCAATCTGGATAAATCCATCCTGCAGCGCGACAGGAATACCAATTTTTAATAATCGTTTTATTGTTTTCCTGTCTATCTTAAAATCATTTTTAGAAAGAGAGATTCCTGTCTTTTTTTTCATAATAACGACAAGAGCAATCAGTACACTGATTGTCTGTGAGCAAGTCGTTCCTAATGCTGCTCCCGCTGCACCCATATGCAGTCCGCCAATAAAAAGATAATCTAAAATAATATTTATAGCACAGGCTGCTGCAATAAAGTACATCGGGCTTTTAGAATCTCCTATTCCTCTAAAAATAGAACTGATAATATTATAGGCAGTAATAAAAGGAATTCCCAGAAAACAGATGGTAAGATAAATAACTGTTTCATGAACTGCTTCCTGCGGTGTTGACATCATGCCGACAATGGGTTTGATAAAAAATAAAAGACCTGCTGCTCCTACAATTGCCAGCATCATAAAAAGGGTGACTGTATTCCCAATATCTTTGGCTGCTTTTTTCTTATTGCCCGCCCCAATCGCCTGTCCGATATTAACCGTTGCTCCCATAGCAAGACCAACGATCATTACCGTAATCATATGCATTACCTGGCTGCCGATAGATACTGCCGTTATACTCGAAATATCTTCAAACTGTCCGATAATAAACAAGTCGGCCATACCGTAAAGCGTCTGTAAAAAATAGGATAATAAATAGGGCAGAGAAAAATATAAAATACTCTTCAAAACACTGCCCGTCGTTAAGTTCTTCTCCATTGTAAATTTTCTCCCTCTTATTCTTCTCTTATTCTTTTTCCTGCGGAATCAAATTTACATCAAGCTGTTCAAATGGAATAGCAATATTGTTATTGTCAAATTCTTCTTTAATTTCTTCCAATACTCTCCAACGTGATTCCCAATAATCCTCTGTTTTTACCCAGTAACGAATCCCTATATCTATAGAACTTGCCTGAAATTCATTTACGTAAATTTTAACCGGCTCATCTGTAATTCTTGCCGGTTCTTTTTCTATTAAAGCATTTAATACTTTTCTGACTTTTTTGATATCTTCACTATATTCAATACTGACATTCAGATCAACACGTCGTTTTTCCTGATAAGTTACATTCGTAATACTAGCATTTGATAAATTTCCATTTGGTATCATGATCGCTTTATTGTCTACACTTAAAAGCTTTGTATACATAATTCCAATTGCCTGTACAGTTCCTTCTTTCCCAGAGTTTCCCTCAATAATATAATCCCCAACCTGAAATGGTTTTAATAATAACAAAATAACACCACCGGCAATATTCGACAGTGAACCCTGTAAAGAAAGACCAAGAGCAAGACCGGCAGAACCAAGTAATGCCACAATAGATGAGGCTGCTACGCCAATCTTTGTTACCGCCATAAAAATAACAAGTACCTTACCGCCAATCTTAATAAAAGAAAGCAGGAAGGTCTGCAGCGTTGTGTCCATAATCGAACGCTCAAAAATCTTATGTGCCATTTTTACCACATAGGATACGATTTTAAAACCGATGAATAAAATCAGCAGTGCCCCGATAATGTCACCACAAAAATCTGCCAGTTTCACTCCTGTTTTACCAAGGTATTCATAGATAAGTGAGTGAGCAAAAGACTTCAATGAAGCTGCTTCTAACAACATAAAAAACCTCCTAAAAAAAGAAAAATGATATATCCCAGATATCGCTTTAGAGCGTGTTTAAAATGTAGACAGGCATCTTAAACAAAGCGGCTGCAAAGCAGATGGGATATATCATTTTTTATTTTTCACCTATATCAAATCTACAAATCAGAATTTATTTTGCTGTGATATATCCCTGTGCTGTTAATAATTCTGCACAAAGTACAGCTCCGCCGGCTGCGCCACGTACTGTATTATGAGATAATCCTACAAATTTATAATCAAACATTGTATCTTCTCTTAAACGTCCCATGGAGATTCCCATTCCATTTTCAAAATCAATGTCTAATTTAACCTGTGGACGGTTATCTTCTTCCATATAACGTATGAACTGCTTTGGTGCGCTTGGTAAGTTAAGCTCCTGTGGAAGTCCTTTGAAGTTTTCCCAACGGTCGATGATTTCTTCTTTGGTTGGTTTCTTTTCAAAGTTTACGAATACGGCTGCTGTATGTCCATCAAGTACAGGTACACGGATACACTGTGTTGTGATTAATGGTGCAGTTGCTTTTTCGATTTTGCCGTCTACAACTTTACCGAATAATCTTAATGGTTCCTGCTCGGATTTTTCTTCTTCGCCACCGATGAATGGGATGATGTTTTCTACCATTTCCGGCCAGTCTTTGAATGTCTTACCTGCTCCGGAGATTGCCTGGTATGTTGTTGCCACAACTTCCTTAGGACCAAATTCTTTTAATGCAAAAAGTGCTGGAGCGTAGCTCTGGATGGAACAGTTTGGTTTTACTGCTACGAAACCTTTCTTTGTTCCAAGACGTTTTTTCTGTGCCTCGATTACCTCAAAATGTTCTGGGTTAATTTCAGGTACTACCATTGGTACGTCTGGTGTCCATCTATGTGCGCTGTTGTTAGAAACTACAGGTGTTTCTGTCTTTGCGTAAGCATCCTCGATCGCACGGATTTCTTCTTTGCTCATATCTACAGCACTGAATACGAAGTCTACTTCAGAAGCTACTTTTTCTACTTCGTTTACGTTCATTACCACGATATTCTTTACAGCTTCCGGCATCGCTTTCTGCATTTTCCATCTTCCGCCTACTGCTTCCTCATATGTTTTTCCTGCAGAACGTGGACTTGCTGCGATTGCTACTACTTCAAACCAAGGGTGATTCTCTAAAAGAGAGATAAATCTCTGTCCAACCATTCCTGTACCACCAAGGATACCTACTTTTAATTTCTGATCCATTTTCCTATGTCACCTTTCTGTGTAAAATAACTATGGGTTTATTCCTGTTTTTTATTTTCAATAGCTATCCAAAGCCATATTGCTCTGGACAGTTATTTTTGATGTATATTATTATAATTATTTAACCACTCTTACCTTAAGTACACCTTCAATATCTATGATATGCTGTACAGATTCTTCTGTAATTACAGAATCCACATCGAAGATTGCGTAAGCATAATCGCCTTTTGTCTTGTTGCTCATTTCTGTGATGTTGATATTGTCTTTTGCAAATGCACCTGTGAAACGAGTCAGCATGTTTGGAATATTTCTATGTAAAATAGCAATACGTCCCTGTGTCTGGCATACACCAAGCTGTGTGTTTGGGTAGTTTACAGAGTTTGTGATATTACCATTCTCCAGATAATCCATAAGCTGGTCTACTGCCATCTCTGCACAGTTATCTTCGGATTCTTCTGTGGATGCCCCAAGATGAGGGAATGCGATAACCCCCTTTACTCCTGCTACCTTTGGTGTAGGGAAGTCTGTTACATAATGTGCCAGCTTACCATTGTCTAATGCTGCAACTAAAGCATCTTCATCTACAAGACCGTTACGTGCAAAGTTTAAGATAACGGCATCTTTTTTCATCTTTGCAATGCCTTCTGCACTAATCATGTTCTTTGTGCTGTCTAACAGTGGAACATGGATTGTGATGAAATCACAATTTTCAAAGATTTCATCAATAGAAGATACATGATGAACGGCTCTTGATAAATTCCATGCGGACTTTACAGACAAGAATGGGTCATATCCGTAAACTTCCATGTTGAGGTTGTGTGCAGCATTGGCTACGAGAACACCGATTGCTCCAAGACCAATAACACCAATCTTTTTGTTCTGGATTTCTCTTCCGGCAAATGCTTTTTTGGCTTTTTCCATTGCCTTTGTGATGTTAGGGTCTTCTTTGTTCTCTTCTACCCATTTATTTCCACCGATTAAGTCACGGGATGCTAATAACATTCCTGCGATAACCATCTCTTTTACACCATTTGCATTGGCTCCTGGCGTGTTAAATACAACGATTCCTTTTTCAGAATAATCTGCGATAGGGATGTTGTTTACACCAGCTCCTGCTCTTGCAACAGCTAAAAGATTCGGCACATCCTGCATATCATGCATTGCTGCACTTCTTACTAATACAGCATCGGCTTTCTGTAATTCTTCTACCTGCTTATATTCTTCTGTAAAAAGAGAAGTTCCACATGGAGAGATTGGATTTAAGCATTTATACTGAAACATCATTATAACTTCCTTTCATTTATTTAGATTCTTCCTGTTTTTGTTTCTCTAAGTCTTCTTCATTGAAAGCATCGCTGATAGAACCGCCTGGCGCTACCATCGGCCATACTTTATCATCACTGTCGATGATACAGTCAAGGAGATATGGTTCATTAGAAGCAACCGCTTCTTTGAAAGCAGCTTCAAATTCTTCAATTGTCTCTACGCGTTTTGCCTTTGCACCCATTGCTTCTGCAAGTTTTACAAAGTCTACTTTATCATAGAGTGTTGTGGAGGAATATCTTTCCCCATAGAAAAGATTCTGCCACTGGCGAACCATACCAAGCACATGATTGTTTACAACTACTTCAATTACCGGAATCTCTGAACGGGTTGCAGTTGCAATCTCGTTCATATTCATACGAAAACAGCCATCTCCTGCGATATTTACAACAACTTTATCTGGGCATCCGCATTTGGCACCGATTGCTGCGCCAAGGCCGTATCCCATTGTTCCAAGTCCACCGGAAGTAAGGAACTGACGAGGGCGTTCGTATTTATAATACTGGGCTGCCCACATCTGATGCTGTCCAACTTCTGTTGTGATAATCGCATCTCCCTCGGTAAGCTCGTAAATCTTCTCAATAAGTCCTGGACCTGAAAGACGTTCTTGATGATAAGTCATCGGATATTTTGCTTTCATATCCTGAATTTCCTGCATCCAGGCTTCATGTTGCTGCTGGGAAAGTCTTCTATTTAAAATAGTAAGAACTGCCTTTACATCACCGATAATTGCAGTATCAATTAAAATATTTTTATTTACCTCAGCAGGATCAATATCAATCTGAATGATTTTCGCTCTGCTGGCAAATGTCTTGGCATTACCATAAACACGGTCGCTGAAACGTGTACCGATTGCAATGAGTAAGTCTGATTGGGATACCCCGATATTCGAAGTCTTCGTTCCATGCATTCCCAACATTCCTGTATAGGCTGGATCCTCTCCTGGGAAAACACCCTTCCCCATAAGTGTATCACAAACTGGGGCATCAATTTTCTTTACAAACTCTCTTACCTGTTCACTGGCATCAGATAATGTACATCCGCCACCAAGAAGAACATATGGCTGTTTTGCTTCCTCAATCATCTCGATTGCTTCTTTGACACTCTTTTCTTTGATTGTCTCACAGACTGGGTGAATCACGGCTGGTTCCATAGATTCAAAATATGTCTTTGCTGCTGTGACATCTTTTGTAATATCTACTAAAACCGGGCCTTTTCTTCCTGACTGTGCAATCTGGAATGCCTCACGGATGGTATCCGCAAGTTTTTCAATATCTTTTACAATATAGTTATGTTTTGTTACTGGCATTGTTACACCTTTGATATCAATCTCCTGGAAAGAATCCTTTCCAAGAAGGCTGACACCAACGTTTGCTGTAATCGCTACGACTGGAATGGAATCCATGTAGGCAGTTGCCAACCCGGTCACGAGGTTTGTTGCCCCCGGACCGGATGTAGCCATACATACTCCTACTTTACCAGTTGCTCTGGCATAACCATCTGCTGCATGGGAAGCTCCCTGCTCATGAGAAGTAAGAACATGATGGATTTTGTCACTCTGTTTATATAATTCATCGTAAATATTTAAAATCGCTCCGCCCGGATAACCGAAAACGGTGTCTACCCCCTGCTCTTTTAAACACTCTAATACGATTTCTGAACCATTAAGTACCTGCTTCATTATAAATATATCCTTTCCAATTATTTTAACTGGTCAACATCTAAAACTGCGCCTCTGTTTCCAGAAGTAACAAGAGCAGCATAGCGGCGAAGGTAACCATCTGTAATTTTGGGCTCTCTTGGCTGCCATTTTTCTTTTCTCTTTGCTAATTCTTCATCAGAAACATCAACATTTAAGCTGTTGTTTGGAATATCAATCTTGATGATATCTCCCTCTTCAATTAAAGCAATTGGCCCTCCAACGGCTGCTTCTGGGGATACATGTCCGATAGAAGCTCCTCTGGAAGCACCGGAAAAACGTCCATCTGTAATTAATGCTACAGAATCGCCAAGTCCCATTCCTGCAATTGCAGAAGTAGGATTTAACATTTCTCTCATTCCAGGGCCACCCTTTGGTCCTTCGTAACGGATAACAACAACATCACCAGGAACAATGTCGCCACCTTTGATTGCCTTGATTGCATCTTCCTCACAGTCAAATACTCTTGCAGGTCCTTCATGTACCATCATTTCAGGAACAACGGCAGACTGTTTTACGATACCAGTATCTGGTGCGATATTTCCCTTTAAGACAGCGATTCCACCCTGTGCCATGTAAGGGTTGTCGATTGGACGGATGACTTCTGGGTTTAAGTTATGAACGTCTTTGATATTCTCTCCTACTGTCTTTCCTGTTACAGTAATCTGGTCTTCGTAAAGAAGTCCTTTTTTGCTAAGTTCATTCATAACAGCATATACACCGCCAGCTTCGTTTAAGTCTTCCATATAAGTTGGTCCTGCTGGTGCAAGATGGCAAAGGTTTGGTGTTTTTGCACTGATTTCATTCGCAATATCCATGTTCAGTTCTACGCCTGCTTCATGTGCGATTGCAGGGAGGTGAAGCATTGTATTTGTAGAGCATCCAAGTGCCATATCTACTGTTAAGCAGTTTAAGAAAGCTTTCTTTGTCATAATGTCGCTTGGGCGTACATTATTTTTCAGTAATTCCATAACCTTCATACCTGCATGTTTTGCAAGACGGATTCTCTCGGAATATACGGCTGGAATTGTACCATTACCCCGAAGCCCCATACCAAGAACCTCTGTCATACAGTTCATGGAGTTGGCTGTGTACATACCAGAACAGGAACCACAGGTAGGACATACTTTGTTAACGTATTCTTCTACCTTTTCTGCTGTCATTTTACCAGCTTCATAAGCACCTACTGCCTCAAACATAGAAGAAAGACTTCTCTTTCTTCCATCAACGTGTCCTGCTAACATTGGACCGCCACTTACAAAAACAGTTGGTACATTGATACGTGCTGCTGCCATTAAAAGTCCAGGTACGTTCTTATCACAGTTTGGAATCATAACTAAAGCATCAAACTGATGAGCTTTTGCCATACATTCTGTGGAATCTGCGATTAACTCTCTTGTTACTAAGGAATACTTCATTCCAGTATGTCCCATAGCAATACCGTCACATACAGCAATTGCAGGGAATACAACTGGTGTACCACCAGCCATAGCAACACCCATCTTTACAGCCTGTGTGATTTTGTCAAGATTCATATGTCCTGGAACGATCTCGTTGTAGGAGCTTACGATACCTACTAAAGGTCTTTCCATCTCTTCTTTTGTATAACCTAATGCATTAAACAGGGAACGATGTGGTGCCTGCTGCATTCCTTTTTTTACGTGGTCACTATTCATAATTAACCTCCAATGATTCACTTAGAAATGAAATCTTCATTTTCTAAAATATAAATTATTTATCCAATGTAGATACTTCTTCCATTGAATATACCCTTATCCGATACAATTCTAAATAACTTTCAACTACATCTAGATACGTTCTGCGATAAGAGTTCCCATCTCTTTACATCCAACCTTTGTCATTCCTTCAGACATGATGTCTACAGTACGGTATCCATCTTTTAATACCTGTTTTACTGCATTGTCTACAGCATCTGCTGCCTCATCCATATTGAAAGAATAACGAAGAAGCATAGATGCAGAAAGGATGGTTGCGATTGGATTGGCGATATCCTGTCCTGCGATATCTGGTGCAGAACCGTGGCTTGGCTCATATAAACCGAAGCTTCCTTCTTTTAAACTTGCAGAAGATAACATTCCGATAGAACCAGTTACCATACTTGCCTCATCAGATAAAATGTCACCAAACATGTTCTCTGTAAGGATAACGTCGAACTGCTTAGGATCTCTCACTAACTGCATGGCACAGTTATCAACTAACATATGCTCTAACTCTACTTCCGGGTAGTCTTTTGCAACTTCGTTGACAACCTTTCTCCATAAGCGGGAAGAATCAAGTACATTGGCCTTATCTACGCTTGTTACTTTCTTTCTTCTCTTCATAGCAATATCAAAACCACGGATAGCGATACGACGAATCTCTTCCTCACTGTATGTAAGGGTATCAACAGCCTTTGTCACTCCATCTTCTTCAAATGTCTTTCTTTCTCCAAAGTAAAGACCACCTGTTAACTCTCTCATAACGACAAGGTCAAAACCGTCTCCGATAATGTCTTCTCTTAATGGGCAGGCGTCTTTTAACTCTTCATAAAGATATGCCGGTCTCATATTGGCAAATAATCCAAGTCCTTTACGGATAGCCAGAAGTCCTGCTTCTGGTCTTAAGTTTGCCGGAAGCTTATACCATGGAGAAGTTGTTGTATTACCACCGATAGAACCCATCAGTACGGCATCACAGCTTTTTGCTGTCTCTAATGCTTCTTCTGTAAGAGGCTTTCCTGTTGCATCAATGGATGCACCGCCAAGAAGGATATCTGTGTAATCAAACGTTTCGTTATATTTTTCTGCCACTTTATCTAATACTTTAAGTGCCTCTGCCACGATTTCCGGACCGATTCCGTCTCCTCGGATTACACCTACTTTATAACTCATTGTTTCATCCCTTTCCTTTTTCTTCTATCGTTTATACCCTTTATGAATTACCTCTTATCATTTCCTGCAAATTAACAATCTAAGTGTTCATGGGTATAGATACTCACAGTTAAATATCATATCTCATTTTTCTATTATAATCAATCTTTTTCCAGACATTCCTGCACTTTATTGCAAAAATCTTTCCATGCCTGCTCATGTTTTACATAATATCTCGGACACATCTTTCCGGTAACATCATAATGACGAATCACATTTTTGGAAGATAAACCATACGTCTTGCAAATCCACGCTGTAAGGCGCACAGCCGAATTATATGTTTTGTCATTAAACTTCCCGTTTTTCTTTGGATGGCAGCACTCAATCGAAATCGTATCTTTATTCCGGTTATTTGATGCATAAGAAATTTCGCTCTGCGGAATACATTGAATAACCTCTCCATCTAAACCAACAATATAATGACTACTTGCCTTGGTAAGATGCGTGTTTTGCAGATTATTAAAATAATCCCGATTCTCTTTTGCCGTACTGCCCGGATTTTCCACATAGTGGATAACGACTCCCTTTACCTTCCTTAAAGCAATTCCACTTCGGCTATACGGATTCTTATCTAAAAAATCTTCTGTAATCTCTGGCCTGCCACAAGGGCCATCCTCCGCGGGAAGTACACGGCTTCCAACATCACTTCCCTCTTCCTGCTTTGGTGAAATTCCTGACACGCTATTTGGTTTCCAAAGAAAGCTACTATGTAAAATAGAAATAAATACTGCCAGAAAAAGTATTGTAATTGCCAACTGTCTTTTATTTGATATTTGTTTTCTCCCTTTTCGTTTTTTCCCAGACTTTTTTCTCTTCCTCACTCTATTTTTCATCCAGACCTGCTTTTGTCCGCTGGAAAAAAACATCGAATCCCTTCTTTCTATGAAATATTCAATGACTGCTTTCTTCAGAATACTGCTTAAATTCTACACCTGACTTCATAATAGGAAGACGATAAAAAAACTGCGCAGATAGAGCTAAACCCCATCTGCGCAGCCTTTGCGTTCTTATTATTCTACACTATAGTTTGGTGCTTCTTTTGTGATATGAATATCATGAGGATGACTCTCTTTTAAGGAAGCTGCTGTAATCTTTACAAACTGTCCTTTCTCTTTTAATTCCTGAATCGTCTTCGCTCCGCAATATCCCATACCGGAACGTAATCCTCCAACGAGCTGGAAGATGGTATCTTCCAATTTACCTTTATAAGCTACACGGCCTTCTACACCTTCTGGTACTAACTTCTTAGCGTTAGCCTGGAAGTAACGGTCTTTACTTCCGTTCTCCATAGCTGCCAGTGAGCCCATTCCACGGTATACTTTATATTTTCTTCCCTGATATAACTCAAATTCTCCTGGGCTCTCGTCACAACCTGCAAGAAGTCCACCAAGCATTACAACATTCGCTCCGGCTGCGATAGCCTTTGTAACATCACCAGAGAACTTAATTCCACCGTCTGCGATGATTGGAATGTTATACTTATCTGCCATCTCGTAACAATCCATAACAGCGGTAATCTGTGGAACACCGATACCTGCAACTACACGAGTCGTACAGATAGAACCAGGTCCGATTCCAACCTTAACAGCATCAACACCACATTCGATCATGGCCTTTGTTCCTTCTGCTGTTGCGATGTTACCCGCGATAACCTGTAAGTCAGGATACTTCTCTTTAACTAAAGCAAATGTCTTCAATACGTTAGCGGAATGTCCGTGAGCGGTATCAATAACGATAACGTCTACATGGGACTTAACAAGCTCGTCTACACGGTTTAAGATATCTGGAGTACATCCTACTGCTGCACCACAGAGAAGACGGCCATTGCTGTCCTTAGCGGAATATGGATAACGAATCTGCTTTTCGATATCCTTAATTGTAATTAAACCTTTTAAGTTATAATCATCATCTACGATAGGTAATTTTTCTTTTCTTGCTTTGCCAAGAATCTGTTTTGCTTCTTCTAAAGTAATTCCCTCTTTTGCAGTAACTAAACCTTCGGAAGTCATAGACTCTTTAATCTTCTTATTAAAGTTTGTCTCAAACTTTAAGTCACGGTTTGTAATAATTCCGACTAATTTACCGTTCTCTGTGATTGGTACACCAGAGATACGGAACTTCGCCATCAGGTCTTCTGCCTGCTGTAAGGTATGTTCTGGGGAAAGATAGAAAGGATCTGTAATAACACCGTTCTCTGAACGTTTTACCTTGTCTACTTCTTCTGCCTGGGCCTCAATGGACATATTCTTATGAATGATACCAATTCCTCCCTGACGTGCCATGGCAATTGCCATCTGATGCTCTGTAACTGTATCCATGCTGGCACTCATAAATGGAATGTTTAACTTAATCTTGTTTGTAAGCTTTGTCTCCAGATTAACTTCATTCGGAATAACTTCTGAATATGCTGGAACTAATAACACATCATCAAATGTAATTGCTTCTTTAATGATTTTTCCCATTGTTTTCTTCCTTTCTATCCTTGAATAATGATTAAAAATATAACTAATATTAGTAAATTATGTTAGCAAAGAAACGCACTTTTGTCAACGTGGCAAATAAAACAGAATTTCTCAGCAAATCGCGCTTAATGTTATACAATTTCACAATTTATGAAAAATAGACGAAATGTCTGACTTCTTGGGGTTGGGGGAACAGACGCCTCCGGTAAGCGAAATAAGGTCTATCTGTGACTTTCGTCGCTGCAAATAGAAGTCTGAGAAACAGCCAGACAGTAAAATAATGGATTTTGATTCCGTTGTAAAGAACACAAAGTCACAAAATCCATTATTTACTGCGCGGCTGTTATCTATGGTCAAACTTTGCAGCTCCCAGGCCACAGATAGACCTTATTTCGCTTACCGGAGGCTGTTTGTTCCAATCCGAAGATGCATACTTTTCGGTTTGTGGCAAATTGTGAAATGGCTATAATCGGAAGAACGCGGATTTTCCGAAAAATGGGGAAGAAAAGGGAAGTGGCCGCTGAAGGATTTCGTTTAAAATGGGGTTGTATACATTTTATCGTTTGGGTTTACGAATAGAAATCGTTTGCAGATATTTCGCCATCTTAATATCGGCTTCTATTTCTTCTTTCATTTCTTCGTATGTTCCTTCTTCTTTTGCTTCAGAAATCATTTCTTGAATTTCTTCGTCCGTCATGCTAAACGAATATGCCAGGCCAATTCTTTTTGCCTCATATGTTCCCAATTCATCTTCGACAGGACTTTGATTCAATCTTACAATCAATTCTATAACAACATCTTTCATCTCAGAAAAAATATTAGTACCATTTAGCATTACAACATGACTATGTTCTTCATCATTTCTAATTTCTATTTCATCGATACACTTATTCGAATCTACATGTACTAAAAGTGATGACTCGTAAAAATAGTAATTATCTTCGTACTTATCAACTTCACCCACAGCTTTCACAACAGACGAAATACTATCTCCAAACATAATCTCTATACCATCACATTGAATACCCTTACCCACTTCAATCTGTACTTTCATTTTTTAAATATCTCCCGTTCAATATATTTTTATAGACATAATATTCCATCTTGTTTACAAAAGCAAGCTCACATACTATTTTCTTCTGGAGAATCCCCAAAATTACTCCATCAAGTAAATAAATTCTGTATATTCCAATCCTACAAATCACTTGAAAAAGATTTGAGGATGAGACAAGCTAATTTTGCTTCTACAGCCAAAGCACAGCCCTCAGGAAATAAAACAATCCATATTTGTGGCCTGGAAGCAAGTGTTGGATACGAGCGATAGAGCGAGTATTCAACACGCAGCGACGAAAGTCACAAATATGGATTGTTTTGGTATGCTCT
>NZ_ACEP01000149.1 GCF_000173975.1 Anaerobutyricum hallii DSM 3353 | reverse complement strand
AGGATGTCACTGCGATAAACTACTCCTTTTTACAGAATATACAGGCTCAGTTTTTGTCATAAAAAATATTTACCAGCATTTGTACAAAAAATCTATATAGCAAACTATAAATGAGTAAATTTAAAATATTGCACAACTATGTCCGCATTATAAAAACATACTTTACTTGCTTGGTCTGAATGTGTTTAGACTACAAACAAGAAGCACCTATTTTTGTGCATTTTTCTGTATTTGCTCACTTATAGTAGCAAAATCAACCTGGTAAATAAAATTCACAAATCTAACAGCATCAATGTGTACCCTGTAAAACATTAATAATAAATAATACAGAAGGGAAAAGATATTTTATGGAACAAACTTATATGAAAGAAAAACCAATTCTGCCACTTCTGCTTTCTATGGCGGCACCAATGATTTTATCCATGCTGGTAAATTCACTTTACAACATTATTGACAGTATTTTCGTTGCCAAGATCAGCGAAGATGCCATGACTGCACTTTCTCTTGTATTTCCAATTCAGAATGTTGTTAACTCCGTTGCCGTAGGTTTCGGTATCGGCATCAATGTTATGATTGCTTTCTGTCTCGGAGCAGATCAGCGAGAACAGGCAGATAAAGCTGCCTCACAGGGAATGTTTCTCTCTATTGTACATGGAATTATTTTAAGTATAACCGGCATCCTCATTATGCCTTCATTCTTAAAACTGTTTACGAACAATCAGGACACCCTCTCTTTAGGATTACGTTATTCAAATATCGTTCTTCTTTTCTCAATTATTATCCATGTGGAAATCACTTTTGAAAAATACTTTCAGGCGATGGGGATGATGGTTGTCAGCATGCTCAGTATGCTGTGTGGTTGCATCCTGAATATTATCCTTGACCCAGTTCTCATTTTTGGAATTGGACCGTTTCCACGACTTGGAATCGAAGGAGCCGCTATCGCAACCGGCATCGGCCAGTGTTCTACCTTACTTATTTACATTTTGTTTTATATATTTAAAAAGCCACCCGTAACAATACGTAAACACCTGCTTCGCCCTGAAAAAAATGTCTGCATACGCCTTTACGGTGTTGGAATTCCCGGTGCATTAAATATGGCGCTTCCTTCTCTGCTTATTTCCGCATTAAATGGAATCCTTGCATCAATTTCCGAATCTGGTGTTATCATTCTTGGAATCTATTATAAATTGCAGACTTTCTTATATTTATCCGTCAACGGAATGATTCAGGGAATGCGTCCGCTCATGGGTTACAATTACGGTGCAAAAGAATACAGACGAGTAAACAAAATCTACCGGCTTGCCCTCACAATTGCTATCGGCATCATGACAGCCGGCACCTTACTTTTTATGTTTACGCCAGAAACTTTTATGAAAATGTTTACCACTCAGGAAACAACTATCGCCGCCGGTGCATCCGCACTCCGCATTATTTCCTGCGGCTTCATCGTTTCTTCTGTCTCCGTCGTATCAAGTGGAGCTTTAGAAGCACTCGGAAAGGGAAATGAATCACTTGTTGTCTCCCTGCTTCGTTACCTCGTAATCATCGTACCATTAGCGTTCGTACTCAGCCGATTTATCGGCGCAAATGGAGTATGGCACTCTTTCTGGATAACAGAAACAGTTACGGCATTTGTGGCTTATGGCATTTATCGAAAAGCCTTGCGTAATAAGTAGAAACAGACGAACTCAGCATGAGTGATCGGCACATAATCCGACACACGCCTATAGACAGACAAACTATAAACAGAGAAACCCGAAGAGAAAAACAAGCCCACTTCTCATCTATTAGCTGGTTTCATCTGTTTTGTCCCACACAAAAAAAGAAGAAATCACTTCCCTTGCTTTCCGCTGCGATTTACGGAAAGGAATGAAAGGATTTCTTCTTTCTTGTCTTTTCGACTAAAAATAAATTTTAGAAAGGGTATTTCATTAAATTAGAGGTATTTTTTAAATGTGTAATTACTTATTGATATACGTTACTTTTTAATATAAATTACTTTACTGCGTTATTATGAGTTTTTTATATGCGTTACTATGCGATTACTATAATTGCTTGTTACTATTTTTTACTATGAGTTACTACGAGTTTTTCTTTGAATGATTCTACACTCTTATGCGTTCTGAGCCAGCTGTTCGCCCAGTTCTTCGCACTGTTTGATTGCATCATCATCTGGAGTTTCCTGGCAGATGAGGCCTTCACCGTTTAATACCGTTGCGCCTGCTGCTGTCATTCTTTCTTCCCAGTCTCTCATCCACTGGCCATCTCCCCAGCCATAGGAACCGAAAAGTGCGATGGTTTTTCCCTGTGCGAAGCCTTCTACTTCTTCCACAAATGGTTCCATCTCCATCTCTTCAAGTACTTCTGCGCCCATTGCAGGACATCCAAGTGCAAATACTTTTGCTGCTTTTAAGTCTTCCATAGATGCGCTTGAGACTTCTACTACGTCTGCTTCTTTACCGGCTTTTGCAATTCCGGCTCCGACAGCTTCCGCCATAGCTTCTGTGTTTCCTGTCTGAGACCAGTACACTACGCTAATCTTGCTCATTGCTGCTTCCTCCTGAAAAAAATTATTAGTTTGATTTACCATGATGTTTCCATCTTTGAAAAGGTCTTACAAGGAACTTTAAGCCGCGCCATCCAGCAGTAAATTACTACTGCAGCTTTCGATAACATTTCTTATTCCGATACCTTGCGATACCAGTTCAATCAACGCTTCCTTCGCCCGGTCAAATTTGTAAAACAGTTGCTTTGCTTCCGACAGGTCTCCATAAACCTTCCAGTAACCAGAATAGAGATAATTTTTCCCCTCATTCACCACAAATCCTTTGACATCTTCTGCAGGATAACCTAACAGTACACCAATTTCATGGGGAAAATCTTTCCCTTTCTGCACATAAGCTTCATATCGTATCTGAACTGCTCTGAGGATATCAGATAATACTTTACCGTTGTATCCTGCCTCCCTGAGAAGTACTCTGTTCTCAGCTTTCGTAAGCCAGACAGTTAAGCTTGCTTCCCGATACAGGAAAAATGTTGTCTTGCATTCTGACTTCGCTAATCTCATATAAGAAATATCCGTTCCATCAAGAATCGCTCCAACAAACTCTTCGTTCTTAGATGGAATAATCAAAAGATTCGCCACCTTAAGTCCGGTAATCAACGGCGCACACTGCAGGGCCATCTGTGTTCTGATATTATCTTTGTCCATCTTCTGTACAATCTCAAATACTTCCTGTCTCATGGTGCCTCCTTGTTTTAATGTTTGTTAGTTATTACTAACTTGCATTTATAATAACTAACTTTCGTCATAAAGTCAATACCCTTATTGATACACTTTTCTCTATAAGAGGGTATTTTGCATCTTTTTTTGAAAAATATTCAAAACAGACGCCCAGGAAGAGGTCACAAATATAGGATATATTTTCTGTTTCATTTTTGGCTTTGAATTATTTTTTGAAGTGTTATAAAAAATATGTATCAACCTGACTTGGGATAAGAACAGTCCATATAGAAATAAATATGCGTCTCATCCTCAAATCGTCCTCCCACTGATTTAATTTAATCAAGTCCATACACAGTCAGCACCCCGAAGAAAAAAGATACCCTATATTTATGGCCTCGGAGCAAGGTTTGGATGCGAGCCATAAGCGAACATTCAAACCGCCACGACTAAAGTCATAAATATAGGGTATCTTTTCTCTTCGGGGTGCGTCTGTCCCGCTAATAAATCAAATCATCCCTACTCTTCTGGGAGTAGGTTTTTCATACTGTTTAAACTAATAAGCAGTGTTGAAACATTATGACATAATGCTGATGTTGCCGGAGCTAATACTCCTGCAACTCCAAGTACAATCAATCCAGAGTTAATTCCCACGATGGAGCGATAATTTTTATGAATTCGTTTTAATAATGCATTACTAATCTTTTTCAATGCTACGACTTCATATAAACTTTCTGCGCTGATCGTAATGTCTGCGATTTCTTTTGCAATTTCTGCGCCATCACTTACAGCGATTCCAACGCTTGCGGCAGAAAGGGCTGGTGAATCATTGATGCCATCACCAATCATCATGACCTTTCTTCCTTTTTCTGTTTCCTTTGTGATAAAGTTTGCTTTATCTTCCGGAAGTACTTCAGAATAATATTCATCAACGCCTACACGTTTTGCGATGGCTGCGGCAGTTCTCTCACTGTCACCAGTCATCATAACAACTTTTGAAATACCTGCCTTTTTCAGAGCTTTGATTACATCGGCTGCTTCCTCACGAAGAGGGTCTTCGATACAGATTACAGCAGCAAGTGTTCCTTCTAATGCAAGATAAAGGTGGGAATACTCTTCTGGAAGAGCTTCAAATTTCGCTTCTTCTCCTGCTGGAATCTTACAATTTTCATCTTCAAATACGAAATGATAACTTCCGATTACAGCTGTTTTCCCTTCAATCGTAGTAGAAATACCGTGTGCTACAATATACTGTACTTTGGAATGCATTTCCTCATGGTCAAGTTCTTTCTTTAATGCAGCATCTACGACTGCTTTTGCCATAGAATGTGGAAAATGTTCTTCCATACAGGCTGCCATACGAAGCATTTCATCTGCATCATTGCCTCCAAATGGAACAACTTCCGCAACAGTAGGCTCTGCCTTTGTCAGTGTTCCTGTCTTGTCAAATACAATAGTATCTGCTTCTGCGACAGCTTCCATGTACTTGCCGCCTTTGACAGTAACATTATGCTGGCTTGCTTCACGAATTGCAGATAATACAGAAATTGGCATAGCAAGTTTTAATGCACAGGAGAAATCAACCATAAGAACAGCAATTGCCTTTGTGGCATTTCTTGTCGCTAAGTAAACAAGTCCTGTTCCTGCAAGTGTGTATGGCACAAGCTTATCAGCTAAATGTTCTGCCTTACCTTCAAGACCAGACTTTAACTTCTGGGAATCTTCAATCATTGTAACAATCTTGTCATAACGTCCACTTCCGCCAACCGCTTTTACCTTAACAGTGATTTCACCTTCTTCTACAACAGTTCCTGCATAAACAGAAGTCTCCTCTGACTTTCTAACCGGCATAGACTCTCCAGTAAGGGATGCCTGGTTCACCATTGCCTCTCCAGCTAATACAGTTCCATCAAATGGAATGACGTTACCCATGTGTACAACAATGCTGTCCCCCTGTTTAATCTGGGAATATGGAACAAGAACTTCTCCGTCCTCGGTCTTAAGCCATACCTTTTCTACATTAAGTGACATGATTCTGGCAAGATCACCCACAGACTTCTTATGCGTCCAATCCTCTAACAGTTCGCCAATTCCAAGAAGAAACATTACGGAACCGGCAGTATCGTAATTACCACGAAGAATAGAAACACCGATTGCAGTTGCATCAAGAACGGGTACCTCTAACTTACGCTGTGCAAGTGTCTGGAGTCCCTTCCAAATATAACCTAATGATTTTATTCCTGTATACACCGCACGAAATGGGGCTGGTAATAAAAACTTTCTTGCATAGTGTGCAGTAATCTGTCCAATCAGCTTCTCCTGAAATTCACGATTCAGCTCTCTTCCAGAATTCTCAATAAGACCATCCGGAACTTCTACCTTATCGTAAACGAACTTCTGCACTTCTTTAATAATATTCTGTCGTACGAAACCATCTTTATCTGCAGCATAACGGACAACTGCATCTGCTGTTCTCTCGTAAACCTTTGCAGATTCTACGCCTTCGATATTCTCCAGATAATATAATAAAATGTCTGCCTGTTCGCAAGACATCTGTTTCTTCTGGAATATATGGAGACGCATTCTTCCTTTTATCTCGTGTTTTATCTGAAACTTCAAAATATACACCTCTTTATTTATCTGTTAAAAAAAGAGACCGCCTCTGTCCTGCAGTCTCTTCTTTACTTTTAAAGCTACATCCATTTTAAATCAAATTCAAATTTTTGAATCTAACTTAATATCGACTTTAAATCAACATCGACAGTCAGCCTTACCACAATATGTTTTAATATAAATCAAATTATCAAAACTATTCTGCTGCTTCTGCCTCAGCTTCAACTTCTTCTGTTGTCTCTTCTTCTGCTGCTTCAGCTTCTTCTGCAAACTCCGCTGCCACTTTTGCTTCTGCACGTTCTTCATTAATCTGTTTTGCGCCTTCATAAATATCTTCAGCGTTCTCCTGAACAGTTGTAACTGTATTCATAACAGTCTCTTTTGCTCTTAAAACGGCTGCTGTACAGTTTGTATAAACTTTCTTAGCATCATCACTTGCTAAAACCTTGATACCTGCTGTTCCAAATAAAGTACCTGATGCAAATAAACCCACTTTTTTCCAGTTAATTTTAGTTAAACATTCTAACATGTCCATGACCTCCTGATAATATTAATATTCTTATGTAAAAGTACAATCACTTTTCTTTTCACACAATAATAAGCCAACCGAGGGGGAAATTACAAGTAAAAAATCCAATAATGATATTTTTTCTCAATTATCCTCGCTTAGCGTTATGTATTCTCAATAAGTATTTAATTGTTGTCATATTTTTGCTTTAGACTTCATTATCTAGCTATCCAAAATATATGATATAAAAATGTACGCTACAATCAATAATCTCTATAACTTAATACTCAGGCTAATACCTATTCAAACTTTCTATCTCTTTTTTAACCTTTCAATTATCAATGTTGAAACATAGCTTTAAACCATAATCTTATTTGCCATATCTTTTCCAATGGCAACTCTGGAATCTTTTACATTCACAATCATATTGCCATTAATCTCAGAAACAACTGTAACGGTTCCGCCAACAACAAATCCTAATGTCTCTAAGAACTTCTTCGTCTCCTGTTTTCCACCAATCTTTTTAATTGTCATTGGTTCTCCCTGACTTGCCATCGTTAATGGTAACATAATAACCTCTTTCTTTTGTATGTTTGCTAAAACTTACTTTTATTTCACGCATTCTTATTTAGTTAGCATACCCTAATATCTATTAGAAGTCAATAATTTATTTGAGAATTTTTCTCAACAATTAGTAGTTTGGATAAACAGACGAACCCGAACAGATAAATAAGCTCTATTTATCTGTTCGGGTTCTGTGCTTTAGTAAATTAGCGCTTCAATACTTTTTTCAAATTTTTTACCGCTCTCGCACTTGTTTTGCTTTTCAGATCCTGGTAGTCAAAGAATGCAAAACCGTCACAACCTTTTTTTCTAGCATACTGTACCTGCTTTTTGAGAACATTTGCATCCGATCTCCACTCCCGGCGTTCGCTTGAACTTGCACCGGTATTATGGCCTGCGCGGTATACAGCAATTCCTATGTATACTTTTACTTTTTTGCTTTTTGCAGCTTTCATCCAACGCTTTGTCACTCTGTCAAACTTCGCATACGGATGTTTGAATCCCCAGTAAATCTGTGGACAAATATAATCTACATAATCATGGGAGTTTAACCATTTATTGATATCTACATAATAAGAATATTTGCTTGTTAAATTATCAATATTTCCTGCCGGGCTAATTCCAAATGTCACATTTGGCTTTGTTGCTTTTACTGCACTGTGAATCGCTTTCACTAAAGCATTAACCTGTTGTCTTCGAAAAGCAACAATGCCATTTTTATGTTTGCCCATAGTAGAAGCTTTGTATTCTTTTGCATCAAAAGCAGAGTTTACATTGGAAGAATTAAATGTTGGGTAAAAATAATCATCCATATGAATTCCATCAACATCATAATTCTGTACAATTTCTTTTGCCCCGTTCACAATAAGTTCTCTTACCTGTGCCTTTGCTGGATTATAGTAAAGACTTCCCCGATAAGCAAGAACATTTCTGCGTGTCTTTTTGTTGTTATGCCACTTTCTTGCCAGATTTTTAGAAGATAAACGGCTATAATTGGTGGAACCTGCCGCTACACGGTAAGGATTAATCCACGCCTCGATTTTCATTCCGTTTGCATGGGCTACAGAAGTCATAATTTTTAATGGGTCAAATCCCGGATTCTTCCCCTGTTTACCTGAAATGCATTTGGACCACGGAAAATATTTGGACTTGTACATCGCATCTCCAAACGGGCGGACATGAACGATAATACAGTTCATTCCCAGACTTTTCCCCTTTTTCACTACCTTCGTAAAATACTTCTTAAATGTAGATGCATTTCTCTTTTTATACTTGGTACGATAGGCATCATAGTCATAATAAGAAAACCAGAATGCCTTATATTCATCTGATTTTGCCATTGTTCCGACCGTCTGTGCTGCCTGGCTTGCCGAATTTCCCGCAGCATTTACTGCTATGCTGCCAAAAGTATTTCCAAGTAAAAAGCAAGTCAGTAATACAACCAGAAAAAGTTTACCTTTTTTTAACATACTAAATCTTCATTCCTTTCCTCTGTGTATAACTCTGTAATATATCGTATATTTCTACCTCACAAGAAAACAACAGTCTCTTTTTAAAAGCGAGCTTTTCAGAAATAACTTTTTCTTGCTTACTGTAAAGCAATATATACATTTTAAAATAGAATTGTTCAAAGCTATACAAATTTCAATTGCTACAAGATTATTACCAAATCAAAAATAGTTATAGCACATATTTTTGTCAGAATAAAGACTATTTCTACTCTTTCTCCCTGATTTTCTTAAACAACTGCACCCTGTTTCGAATACCAAGTTTTCGATAAATATTTAAAATATGCTTTTTTAACGTATTGATACTAATAGATAAGTAATCACAGATAAAGCTATTATCTTTTCCTTCCATTAACAGGTGCAGAATGTTATGTTCCTGTCTTGTAAGGCCAAATTTCTCTGTCGCTGCTGATACGGTAAGTTTTTCACCAAACTGTATACGGTTCTGTCTCTGCTGCCACAGACGATATGCCATATGCTCCTTTAACGTATCCACAAGAAATACTTCATCATGGTTAAAATCATCTTTTCCAATATTTCTATATAAGGTAACTACACCAAGAAACTGCTTATCCTTTGCTATAATCATCTGTAAGGAATAATGCCATCTGTTCGGCTTATATACTTTGTCATAATACTCCGTTTTTGTCCGCACCTCATCTGCCATAATATCCGTCTCTCTGTATACGATACTTTTTCCGCTATATAAAATTCCGCGCCCATAATCAATGGTATCATATACATCCGATAAATCCTCGTCACAATGATACATAACCGGTGCTGTAAGCTTATGCTCGCCGTCCGCTGCTGCCAGATAAAAATCCGCACTGTCAAAATCTACAAGCATTTTCATCTGCTCCAAAAACTTTTTTCTCATTCCATCAAAATCGGCTGTTGTATAAATCTCATAAATAATTGAATTCAAAATAAGCCAGTCATTTGTCTGTAAAGTATTCACACATATCACCTCTCTATGTATTACACTCATTAAAGCATATCAAGTATCTACTCCCAAAGAAGTATAAAAGAAAAAGAAGGTATACTTATTCTTACATAAATATACCTTCTTTGGCCACCCCTGTAAATATTTATTACTTCTTTATACTACTTTATTATATCCAAAATAAGAAGAAAATCAAGAGTAACTCGCACTTTATCCTCTTTTTACGACCTTTCTCGGAAGCCACAACAATTTGTTTCCAAGACGATATGCTTTAGACTGCTTAATATTGTCTATTTCTTTTTGTAGCTTTTTTTTCTCGCCCTCAAGTTTTTTCTTTTCTTCCTGCAGTTTCTTTTTGTCGCTCTGCAGAGTCTTTTTATCCTCTTTCAGTGCTTGCACATTTTCTCTTAACACTGCATTCTTCTCTCTTAAGATCTTACGGCGCACATTATTATTCTCGTTATTAACACGTCTTGTAATACTCTTTTGTACGAGGAAATCTGCCGGTTCTGTCTCATACATCTTCTGCATATCTTTATACATCCACACTGCATAAATATTCTCTTCTGTACATTCATCTAGTCCGAACTCATGAAAACCTTCTTCCACAAGCTTACGGTAAAGTTTCTCATAGGATTCAAAAGTTGTCTGAATATTCAATGCATGATAAAATCCGCTCAAGGCACGATTCAAAAAACTGAACCGGACAAGATTAAAGTCTGGATACTTCTCTATATGTTCTTTGGCATACAGCCATGAATCATAAGCACAAAATACGGTATCAGAAGCCTTGCCTGATAAACTCTCATCATTATTTACCCTGTAAGCAATGAGCACATCTTTCACATATGTGATTCTCTCCGCAAGAAATAATGCCATAATCGTAAAATACGTGTCATTCGCCTGTTTGATTGCCTGATATTGCAGCTTATTTTTTGTTATAAATTCTTTGAGATACAACTTATTCCACGGTACATTATTTGTTAAGTTAAAAATGTAATCTGGAACATCAAACTTATTAAACGTCTGCTTTCCCGGAAGAAGATCTTCTTTTAAATATGCATCAGAAGGGATATATTTTTCTTTCGCATTATCATACTTGCGAGCCTCACAGATACATATATCGGAGTTTTCCTGTTCCGCCTGTGCATACATAACCTCTAATGCATTATGCTCAAATAAATCATCTGCATCCCAGAAAATCACATACTTTCCATGTGCCTGTTTTAAACCATTATTTCTAGCAACCCCCGCGTACTGATTCTTCTGTCTGATCAGCTGAATTCTGGAATCTTTCTCCATCCATTCTTCAATAATCTTACAGGAATTATCTGTAGAACCATCATCCACACAAATAATCTCTATCTCTCGCAAAGTCTGACCTGTAATATCAGAAAGTGTGTTATCTAAAAATTCATCTACATTATAAACAGGGACTACGACTGATACTTTAATTGCTTCCATTGTTTCCTCCCTCTTTTCTTAATATCCATTTGATATTCATTTTAACATCTGCTCTGAAGCATGTTTAGAAAATGCTCTAATATTCATACAAACAAATATGACACTGCCAATGGTATCGACAGTGTCATACTTACATTGCTATTAAGATTATAAACCATAAGAAACTATACAACAAGAATAATTAAGAGAATTTAAGAATTTGTTTTCATTCTTTCTTAATTCAGCATTTCTATGTTATAAAGGGCGATTTTCCCCTTCTGTTTCAGATTCTTTTTCCTCACGCACTGTCAAATATATCAAAAGAGGAGTACACGCCATAAGAGGCAGAGCATATCTCAATAGTCCATTAACCGGGGAAGCAATACATATCAATATATTGATGGCTGGCCCAATTAATAATAATATATCCCTTGTTCTCTTTCTATAGATTAAATATCCTGCTAACAACAGTAAGATCCAAGTATAAAAACCAGGGTCAACAAGCTGAGAAAATCCCGGAACCTTCTTCCATATTTGAGCATATTCTGCAAGTACTGTTCTTATTTTTACCGGCGTAATGTAATGGATATCAAAATATCCTGTTGCCACAGGCGCTCCTTTAATATAAAACTGATAATCTCCTAAAACCTTTTCATTATAAAAAGGATAATAATAACTAAATGTATTATTTAATGTAGCTTCTATATATACCATTGGATGTTTTAAAAACATTTCAAACCACACTTTAAAATATTCATCTAATTTATCTTCAGAACCTTCTCTAAAAGTATTTTTTACAAAATCTGATATTTCTGGATTATAATTTTCTTTAATCCCATCATAAGATAAAATATCATTTATAGCTTTTTTCTCTTTCAAAGTAACTTCTTCTGGATATTCTTTTATATATCGAGCTGTCTGTTGAAATGGAATAGAAAGTACTTCTTTTACTGAGCCTTTTTCTACTCCTAGCTGCGGTGCCACATAACCTTCCAGTCCCTGATAGCATACCATAAGACATATCAGGAGGATAACATATCTGCTTCTTTCCTTCTGTACATATAATGTCAAACAAACCATTGACGGAATAACAATATAAACACCATTATTCCTGCTTAGGCACACCATCATTCCCACCAAGAACAAAATTACCATCTTTTTTATTTCAATGTTTTTTCCATGCTGTATACAAATATCAATATAAATAATAAAGAACAGCGCCAGCAATGCCGTGAAAATATTATCTTTAATTACAGCCTGTGCATAGCCGCCAAATGCCGGAACGACCGAAAAAAACACCAATGTTCCTATATACACTTTTTTCGATGCACCCCATTTTTTTAAACTATTACATACAGATGCATAACATAATATCTCTATAACCGTAAATATGGCTACTATCATAAATATGCCAAAGTTATCACTGATGTATCTTCCAATTCTCATAACAACTCCATAGATAAAAGTAATTACCCACGGATGATGGTTTGTCAAAGGATTAATTCCAAATGCCATATTTAACTGCCAATAACCATCATGCGGTACTGATCCTGGCAAATAACATAAGATATAAGGACTCCAGCATAGTAGCATACATAAAAAAGAAAAGGCAAAGTAATGTTCCTCTATCCATTTAATTTTTATTGACTTTTCCTTCTCCTCGCTCTTCTCATTTATATATACATATAAAAGTGTAATTGCCACATCAAATAATATATAAAATCCAAAAAAGACTATTACAGCAATACAAAATTGTTTTATATCTCCAAAAATAAATTTTATGTTTCCCGTCTGAGAAAAACTTTTTCCTATAAGCATACAGCAAGAAAAACACACTGCTAATATATGTGTTATCCATTTCCGTCCTGATATATATATGCTCCAGCTCTTTCTATATAAAATCATTAGTAAAATAACGATGACAAATGCCTGCTCTTTTTCACCGCTAAGTTCTGCAGCAAGTTTTGCCCAGCCGCCAATTATAACTGAAAACCGTCCTGAAATACACAAAGCTACCGCCGATAAAATCGCATACACTCCTGGTTTAATTTTGTCTCTCATACTACACTCCTGCATCATTCTTTATATACCTCTTTATTTTCCGTCTATTTTATTTCCAATCAGAAATACGAACTTTTTAAATAAAATAAATCGTTATTTCAATTTTTATATTTTTATGCTAATATTATACAATACTTTATATTATATAAGGTTTACTATACTATCTATTAATTTTATACGAGGTAATAACATGAAACGAAATCCATCTATTGAACTTTGCAGACTTCTAGCCTGCCTGATTGTAATCGGAGTACACACCAGTCTATCCGCTGCTGTAAACGAGCATAGTTGGGATACTTTCCGTCTTTTTCTAAATTGTCTGTTAGCTGATGGCGTAGCTATCTTTTTTATGATCACTGGTGCCTTCCTCTTCAATAATGACTATTGCAGATTATTAAAGAAAACCCTAAAACATATCATCATTCCGTTAATTATATTTAGCATTATTGGTTTCTATTGTTTTGACTGGCTATTTGATAAACAACCTCTTTCATTACATATTGCTGCCTCTAAATACATTGATACCTTTCGAACTCTTCTTTCCTGGCAAAATCCAATTAGCCACAGCGTTCACTTATGGTATCTTTATGTTTATATTTTAGTAATCCTTATCTATCCTTTGCTTAAGGCATTTGTAGATTATCTGGATGCTGATACAAATCGAACAAAGATTTTTTTAATAGGAACATTTATATTTTTAATCATGAATGATATTTCTTCGAATAGTCTCGGAACATTTTCCCATCATTCAATAAATGCTCTAGTTCCCGCTTCTATTGAAATAATCTGGGGACATATTCTTTATAAATATCAGAAGATTTTTACCCGTAAACTTGCTATACCAGTTTCCATATTTTTGTTTTTCTCTCTGAATTACCTTAGGAGCCTCATTCAGCTTCACAGATATTCATTAGAAACACCAAATAACTATATTCTATTTTGGTATAGTTCTATTGGTATTATCTGTGCTTCTGCAATATTTATTTTTTGTTGCTCTGTCATCAAAGCACCTGGGTCTTCAAACATAATTCAAAAATTCATATGCTGGCTGGCCTCTTATACTTTCCCAGTATATTTAATCCATATCCCTATAAGAGATTTACTTGCAACATACAATGTACCTACTATGTTAAATCATTTTATGTTCTCCCATTTTTCCGAGTTCATTGCCGACATTTTATATAATAGTTCTATTGTCCTTATCATTTTTGTTATCTGTCTGATAATTTCTATTTTGTTTAGAAACATAAAAAAACTTCTAAACAAAGTTATCCATTGTTTCGCTTAGTGAAACAGTGGATAACTTTTATTTATTATACTTTTCCAAAACAAATCTTCCCAGAAAATGCTTCTCCAGCTGTTTCTTTTCCTGTTCTAACTGCTCTAAACGCTTTGATTTTTTTTCTAATTCTGCTTTTGTATCTTTTAAATGCTTTCGCAGTTTTTTAAGCTTTTCTCCGCGTTCTGTTTTTTCTTCATATGCCTTTTTCAGTTTGGCATTAATCTCTGATTTCTCAGCGTATGTTCTTTGTAGTTTTTCATTAATCTCTGATTTCTCAGCATATGTCTTTTTCAATTTCTCAGATACTTTTTTTCTGTCTACTTCCTCAATATTCATAAAGAAAGCCATTCCTATAAGTAAATATAAGGGACTATTTTTTTCTCCAAAAAGTTCATCTCTTTCACTTTCCGGCACTTTTAAATAATCTTTAAAAATATTGATATAGGTTCCTCTTATTCTTTTATAAATTGCCTCCTGCAATGCAGAATTCTGTTTTTCATCTTCTAATATCTGCATTAAACCTCTAACGACCTCCAAATAGGATTCAAAACGAATTTTTCTTTTTCCACCGGTCATTATCGAATTGCCTCTAACTCGTCTTAAGTATAAATTATCTCTGACACATCTTGCTCTGGCTGCTTTAATCATAGTTCTTACAGTATATAGATTATCCTCAAAATACCTTTCTTCCCCAAATTTGATATTATTATCTATCAGAAATTGCCGACGCACAAATTGTAAACAAACTGACATTTTAATATCGCCTTTATTCTCCATCTCAATGTACAGATTTTTACCATCATAAACACCATCATACTCTTTATGTCTATGATATAATGTAAGAAATTGAGGAAATGCTTCCTCAATTTCTTTTGATTCGTAAAAACTTTCTGCCTCAAAATACAGAATATCCAGACTATCTGCTTCTGCATATTGATACAATGTCTCCAGACAGTTTTCTTTAATCAAATCATCACCATCCAAATAGTAGATATACTTGCCCCGAGCACGCTGAACACCCTTATTTCTCTGGTACGCAACTCCGTGGTTTTCTCCCGTAAACACTTGAATATATGGATATAAACTCTGATATTTATTTAATATTTCTAAAGTTCCATCTGTTGAACCATCATTTAAACAAATAATCTCGTAATTCTTAAAACTCTGATTTAACACAGATTTTAATGTTTCTTCCACATATTGTCCTACATTATAACAAGGTATTATCACTGAAATTCCATACTCTTTTTTATCGGTACTCATCGCTGTCTCCTTTCTGTCTATCTACTCACAACGTCTATTCTTCATAATAAGCATTAAACTCATTTGATTTTATCTTAAGATATTTGGCATACTCTTTCTTATCATAAAATCTTTCTGCTGGAAGAGAATCAATTCCAAATTCAGCAAACCATTCATTCTTTAATTTATTAAATAAAACTTCTTTTTTCGCTCCCGTTATCGTATCTAAATGCCATAAACTAAAATGTAACGCATAGTTGATATAATCCTGCTCGAACTCCCAGAAGTTTCCATGCGCTGTCAACGCATCCTTTAATGCGTTCAATGCAGTGTGGAAGCAATCCCATGACTTTTCTCTGGTATTAGAGAGAGAATTCGGATTATTCCTCCGTTGATGTGCCAGAACAAGATCTACAATCTCCATTCTCTGTGCAAATGCAAGCGCTGAAAATACAAATAACATATCATTTGATGTTCGAATCTGCTGAAACTTCAGATGATTCTCCTCAACAAACTTGCGCTCAAACAGCTTATCCCAAGCCCATCCGACAAATACTTTGAATATATTTCCGGTAAAAGAACGGCAATTCATCGGACGATATGGCGGAATCTGCTTTTCTCTTAAGGTCCACTTAACCTGAACAAATTCGTTCAGATCTTCTCTGTACTGATCTGAACGAAATACTACAACCTGTGCATTAGAGCTTTTGCCCTTTTCATAGGCTTTTTCTAACATATCCGGCTCAAAAAAATCATCGGAATCAAGAAAAGATAAATATTCTCCGGTAGCGATTGCCAAACCATTATTTCTGGCAGCTCCCGCTCCTGCATTTTTCTGTTCAATTACTTTAACACGTTTATCTTTTGCTTCATATTCCTTTAAAATTTCTAAAGAATCATCTGTTGAACCATCATCTACGCAAATAATCTCTATGTCCTTTAACGTCTGTCCTACAATGCTGTCCATGCACTGACGAAGATATTCAGACACATTATAAACTGGTAATATAACAGATACCTTTACGCTCATAATTTCTCCTTTATTTATTGCCTTTAAAAAGCGCCTTAATCTTTCTTGGAATTGTTAACATAAACCATCCAAGTCTGTAGGATCTGGAACCTTTAATAATCTTAATATCGTTTTGAAGTTTTGCGTTCTGTTTTTCTAACTTTTCTACTTTCTTAGTGAGTCTTCTTACCTTTACCGGAGTAGCCACCTTTTTCATATAGAAGCCATTCGGATCCTTGGTAATAAACTGAATATTAGACCAGCTAATCTTTGTAAATACGGATTCGTCTAACTCTCCTAATTCAAGTCCCCGCTTAAACTCATCACTGAAACGATGAACATATTCTCTCTTATATTCTTCACCAATACGCTTGATCGTTCCCATATAATTGTTATACTTCTTTAACCAGTACATTGAACGGAAACGCTCCCATACCTCTTTATCTCTCACCAGCAACTCTCTGATATGATCATACTCAACATTCATGCAGTATACCTTTTCTTTGTTATGAACGGAAGAATTCGGATTATCTCTTCGATTCATATAGTATGGCTTATCAATGATCATTCCACGCTTTGCATAGGCAAATGTCTGGAACCAGAATCCATTATCCTGGAAAGATGCACCAGGAGTTTCGTTATGACGAATATGGAATTCCTCAATAAAGCTTCTCTTATAAATTCCGCTCCAGGTATTCATAATATAACGGATTGCTTTCGGTGTTTCACTTGGATTGAACACGATATTATAATCTTCCTTATTTGGTGATAAATGATTATAAACTAATTCCATATCCTCTGTTTCACTGTCTCGTTTAAAACGATAGAAATCTGCCTTAATAAAGTCTAAATCATTCTCAACAGCTTTTTCATATAAATCACTATACATATTTAACGGGATAAAATCATCTGGTTCTACAATTCCGATATATTCTCCAGTCGCTTTATCTAAACCGATATTCATTCCGATTCCATAACCACCATTCTCTTTATCAACAAGAACGATTCTGTCATCCTTTTGCGCATAACTCTTTAAGATCTCTAAAGAGCCATCGGTTGAACCATCGTTAATACAGATAATTTCAATATCTTTTAATGTCTGGTTTACAACACTCTCCATACATTCTACAAGATACATCTCCACGTTATAAGTAGGTATAATAATAGATACTTTTGCCATTTCCTCACTCCTAATTAATTATTCTTTTCTTTCTCTACTGCTTTTAATGCCGCTGCAATTACCTTGTCCATATCATAATAACGATATTCGCCAAGACGTCCGCCAAAAATAACATTCTCTTCTTTATCTGCTAATTCACGATACTTACCGGCAACTTCTTCGTTCTTCTCATTATTCACCGGATAGTATGGTTCCTCACCAAGCTTCCATTCACTCGGATACTCTCTTGAAATAACTGTTTTGGGCTGTGTACCATACTCAAAATGCTTATGCTCGATAATACGGGTATAAGGAACTTCTCTCTCTGTATAGTTTACTACAGCGTTACCCTGATAGTTATCCATATCTAATGTCTCTGTTTCAAAGCGAACGCTTCTGTATTCTAATACACCATATTTATAATCAAAATATTTATCAAGCATTCCGGTATACACTGTCTTCTCTGCGATACCCGCATTCTCTTTTCTAAACTCATAATAATCTGTATTCAGCAATACGTCAGAACCTTCTAACATCTTCTCAACAATTGCAGTATATCCACCCATAGGAATTCCCTGGAAACGGTCATTAAAGTAGTTATTATCATAAATAAAACGAAGCGGAAGTCTCTTAATAATAAATGCAGGAAGATCCTTACAGTCACGTCCCCACTGTTTCTCTGTATAACCCTTTACTAACTTCTCATATACAGAACGGCCAGCTAAAGAAAGAGCCTGTTCTTCTAAGTTCTTTGGTTCTGTGATTCCTAATTCTTCAATTTCTTCCTGAATTTTTGCTTTTGCTTCTGCCGGTGTCTTAATACCAAACATCTTGCTAAATGTATTCATATTAAATGGTAAGTTATAAAGTTCATCTTTATATCTTGCTACCGGAGAGTTAATGTAATTATTAAACTCTGCAAACTGATTAATGTATTCCCAAACTACTTTATCAGATGTATGGAAAATATGAGCACCATACTTATGCACATTAATTCCCTCTACATTCTCACAGTAAATATTACCTGCTATGTGATCTCTTTTATCAATTACAAGACATTTTTTTCCTTCTTTTGTCATTTCATGAGCGAAAACAGCACCAAAAAGTCCTGCTCCTACAATCAAATAATCATATTTTTTCATGATTTCTCCTTTTACATTTTTCTCCAAAAAATATTGTTCTGTAATATATCCGTAATATTTTAACATGATATAACATTTTTTTCAATTGACAAACCTCTTAAATAATCTTATGATGTACATTCTTTTCTTGACTTTTTAACACACTCTGTTTACAATTTTACTAAATAATGTTCAATAAAGGAGTGTATTATTAATGAGTTCTTATAAAATAGCGATTGCCGGAACCGGTTATGTCGGTCTTTCCAATGCAATCCTTCTTTCTCAGCATAACGAAGTTTATGCCGTTGATATTATCGAAGAAAAAGTAAATCTGATCAATTCCGGCAAGTCTCCTATCGTAGATAAAGAGATTCAGGAATACCTCGCTACAAAGGATTTAAATCTTACAGCTACTACTGATGCAAAAAAAGCTTATGAAAATGCAGATTTTGTTATCATCAGTACTCCTACAAACTATGATCCTAAGATGAATTACTTTGACACTTCAAGCGTAGAAGCTGTTATCAAGTTAGTTCTTGAATACAATCCAAACGCGACTATGATTATCAAATCCACTGTTCCTGTTGGATATACTCTTTCCGTAAGAGAGAAGTTTAACACAGAGAATATCATCTTCTCCCCAGAATTTTTACGTGAGGGACGTGCTCTTTACGACAATCTCTATCCTTCCAGAATTATTGTTGGTGCACCGTTAGATGATGAACGTCTTGTACAGGCAGCACATACTTTTGCCGGTCTTTTAAAAGAGGGAGCTATCAAAGAAGATATTCCTGTTTTATTTACAAACCCTACAGAGGCAGAGGCCGTTAAATTATTTGCCAATACTTATCTCGCACTCCGCGTAAGTTTCTTTAACGAACTTGACAGCTATGCAGAAGTACATGGCTTAAATACAAAACAGATTATTGATGGTGTTGGTTTAGACCCACGTATCGGTACACATTACAATAACCCATCTTTTGGTTATGGCGGATACTGCCTTCCAAAAGATACAAAACAGCTTCTTGCCAACTACAAAGATGTTCCTGAAAACTTAATTGAAGCGATTGTAAAATCTAACTCCACAAGAAAAGATTTTATCGCTGACAGAATCTTAGAAAAAGCCGGATATTATCACGGTACTGCCGGACGTGACGGCACTCCTGGTAATCAGGTTACCATCGGTGTATACCGCCTTACTATGAAGTCCAACTCCGATAACTTCCGCCAGTCTTCTATTCAGGGTGTCATGAAGCGCCTGAAAGCTAAAGGTGCAGAAGTTATCATTTATGAACCAACTTTGGCTGATGATACTTTCTTTGGAAGCAAAGTTGAAAAAGATTTTGACGCTTTCAAGGCAAACTGTAATGTTATTATTGCAAATCGTTTTTCCGATGAACTCGCTGATGTAGAGGACAAAGTTTATACAAGAGACCTCTTCCGAAGAGATTAAATCCTGATTTGTGAGGCTACGAAGCAGACGAACTCCAGAAGCCAAAATAAAGCATATTTGTGACTTTAGTCGCGGCAGTTTGAATGTTCGCTTAAAGCGCTCACATCCAAACCTTGCTCCGAGGCCACAAATATGCTTTATTTAGCTTCTGGAGTTCTGTGTGTTGGCAACTCAGAAAATCAGTTGGAGGGATTTGGAGAAGAAGGTTGAAGGTATAGAAATATCCAGAAAATTAAATTCTATAGGATTGATACATAAACTATTATCATAGTAATACAATAATTTATGGGTAGGTTACTACTTTCTTATGAACTGGAAATTTAAAACTGTTTATAGCTTTATCTCTTAAAAAGTGAGATGTTTTCATTGAAAACGCGAAAAAAAACTACAAAAAAACTGTAAAAAACAAATAAATTTTTAAATCAATTCCAGTAATGGTTTAAACGTCAGTTCTTTAGAATTTTAACTCCTCGGAATGCCATAACCATCTGACG
>NZ_ACEP01000150.1 GCF_000173975.1 Anaerobutyricum hallii DSM 3353 | reverse complement strand
GTTGTTATTTTAAGGAGGGGGATAGATTTGGATAAGATATATGCTGTAATCGACTTAAAATCATTTTATGCATCAGTGGAATGTGTGGAAAGAGGCTTAGATCCTCTCACAACGAATCTTGTTGTTGCCGATAAGAGCCGTACTGAAAAGACCATATGTCTTGCCGTTTCTCCTTCTTTAAAAAAATATGGTATTCCAGGACGTCCTCGCTTATTTGAAGTAATACAGAAAGTGAAGAGGATTAATAAAGAAAGACAGGAAACTGCTCCGGGGCATAAATTCATAGGACAATCTTTTCATTCAGATAAATTAAGTGATCCTTCGGTTGCCCTGGCATATATTACAGCACCTCCGAGGATGTCATTGTATATGAAATATAGTACACAAATATATCAGATCTACCTTCGGTATTTTGCTCCAGAAGATATTCATGTATATTCGATTGATGAGGTTTTTATTGATTTGACAGGATACTTAACAAATTATCAGATGGGGGCAAAAGAATTAATTTCCAAAGTGATACAGGATGTATTAAAAGAAACAGGGATCACAGCTACTGCAGGGATTGGTACGAATCTATATCTTGCAAAGATTGCAATGGACATTATGGCAAAGCATGTGCCAGCAGATGAGTATGGGGTGAGAATTGCTTATCAGAAACAGGGATCACAGCTACTGCAGGGATTGGTACGAATCTATATCTTGCAAAGATTGCAATGGACATTATGGCAAAGCATGTGCCAGCAGATGAGTATGGGGTGAGAATTGCTTATCTTGATGAGATAACATATCGAAAGAAATTATGGGAACATCAGCCGATTACAGATTTCTGGAGAGTAGGGAAAGGCTATGCCAAAAAGCTTGCTGCATATCAGATTTACACGATGGGAGACATTGCCAGATGCTCTGTTGGCAAAGAAAAGGAATATCATAATGAGGAATTACTTTATAAACTATTTGGCATTAATGCTGAGTTATTGATTGACCATGCCTGGGGATATGAACCTTG
>NZ_ACEP01000151.1 GCF_000173975.1 Anaerobutyricum hallii DSM 3353 | reverse complement strand
TGTTATGGTACTAAATCAGTATGTTTCAGGAGAAGCTATTTTTCTGAAATAGATTTTTTTAATGTATCCGCATTACTACATTACAGATTGGAGAAAGATATGAATAACGTTATTGAGATGACACATCCGCTTATCAAGCACAAAATTTCTATTTTAAGAGATAAGAATACCGGAACAAATGAATTCCGTAAATTAATCGAAGAGATTGGTATCTTAATGGGATATGAGGCTTTAAGAGACCTCCCATTAGAAGATGTTGAGATTGAAACACCAATCGAAACTTGCAAAACACCTATGATTTCCGGTAAGAAGCTTGCTATCGTTCCTATTCTTCGTGCTGGTCTTGGTATGGTAAATGGTATCCTTGCTCTTGTTCCATCTGCGAAGGTTGGTCACATCGGTTTATAC
The DNA here is from genome assembly GCF_000173975.1 of Anaerobutyricum hallii DSM 3353. Classification (GTDB taxonomy): domain Bacteria; phylum Bacillota; class Clostridia; order Lachnospirales; family Lachnospiraceae; genus Anaerobutyricum; species Anaerobutyricum hallii. The sequence goes on along the minus strand of NZ_ACEP01000151.1, from coordinate 11,282 downwards.
CGTGACGAGGAGACTCATGAACCTCATGAATATTACTGTAAACTGCCAGACCCAATTGACCAAAGACTTATCGTTGTATTAGACCCAATGCTTGCTACTGGTGGTTCTGCTATCGCTGCCATCAACTTTATCAAAGAGCATGGTGGAAAGAATATTAAGTTTATGTCTATTATTGCTGCTCCTGAAGGAGTAGAACGTCTTGCAAAAGCTCATCCAGATGTACAGATTTACTGTGGTAACATCGACCGTCAGTTAAATGAGGATGCTTACATCTGCCCTGGACTTGGAGATGCCGGAGATAGAATTTTCGGAACAAAATAATGTTAATGAAAAATAAAAAGGCTTATTATTACAAATGTGGCTTTCACCGCTGCGAATAAGTATTTAACAAACATCCTCTCCGTGTAATAATTAATTTTGACTCCATTGTAAAAAACATCAAAGTCGCAAAATTAATTATCACACGGAGAGGATGTTACTGATGTTTGAAAATATTTGAGGACTCTCTATTTTAAGAAAGGGAAGTATTATGTTAGAAAAATTCTTTAAGTTATCCGAAAATCACACGGATGCGAAGACGGAAATTCTGGCTGGTATTACGACATTTATGACAATGGCATATATTTTGGCGGTTAATCCAAGTATTATGGCTGCTACCGGTATGGATTCCGGTGCTGTATTTACTGCGACTGCTCTTGCTGCTTTTATCGGAACTTTGCTGATGGCGATTTTCGCGAACTATCCATTTGCTCTGGCACCGGGTATGGGACTGAATGCATACTTTGCCTATACTGTTGTAATCGGTATGGGATATACCTGGCAGTATGCACTAACTGCTGTATTTGCAGAAGGTATCATTTTTATTCTTCTTTCTCTTACAAATGTGCGTGAGGCGATTTTTAATGCAATTCCGATGAATCTGAAATCTGCCGTTAGTGTGGGAATTGGTCTTTTTATTGCATTTGTTGGTTTACAGAATGCACATATCGTTGTGGGCGGTTCTACATTACTCCAGTTATTTTCTGTAGATGCATACAATAAAGCGAATGGTGTGGAAGCTTCTTTTAACAATGTCGGAATTACGGTAATTCTTGCATTGGCAGGTATTATCATTACCGGAATTTTAGTTGTTAAAAATATTAAGGGAAATATCCTCTGGGGTATTTTAATCACATGGGGACTTGGAATCATTTGCCAGTTTGCAGGACTTTATGTACCGAATGCAGATTTAGGATTCTACAGTCTTTTACCTGACTTTAGCAAAGGGCTTTCTATTCCAAGTCTTACTCCTATCTTTGGAAAGCTTCAGTTTAAGGGAATTTTCTCTGTAGACTTTATCGTAATTTTATTTGCATTTTTATTTGTTGACCTTTTTGATACAATCGGAACACTTGTTGGTGTATCTGCCAAAGCAGATATGTTAGATGAAGAAGGAAAGCTTCCTCATATTAAAGGAGCACTTCTTGCTGATGCTGTAGCGACTACTTTTGGTGCAATCCTCGGAACTTCTACCACTACTACTTTTGTGGAAAGTGCTTCTGGAGTATCCGAAGGAGGAAGAACAGGTCTTACTGCTGTTACAACAGCGATCCTTTTTGGATTATCTCTGTTCTTATCACCAATCTTCCTTGCGATTCCATCTTTTGCTACCGCACCTGCTTTAGTAATTGTTGGATTATATATGCTTAGTAATGTTACAAACATTAACTTTACTGATATGTCCGAGGCTATCCCTGCTTACGTATGTATCATTGCAATGCCATTCTTCTATAGCATCTCTGAGGGTATCTCTATGGGAATTATTTCTTATGTAGTGATTAACCTTATTACTGGAGAGGCAAAAGACAAGAAGATCAGTGCATTGATGTATGTATTGGCAATACTGTTCATCTTAAAATACATTTTTCTGTAATTTTTAAATTTTCTAAAGCGTGTTTGAAAAATTATGGGGCTGTCGCACCAAAAACAGCCCTACCCTATGGCAGGGATTCATGCATTGCAAATACATGAATCCCCTCCATTCGCCACGCCCGATGCCAAAAGCTGTTTTTGTTTCCCTAGTCTGTGGCAAAGCAAAAATGAACCATATCTATTCCAACAGGGATATTGAAACTGCCTGATCTTTTCGTCTATCACATTTTTTTTGCGCAATTTTCTACTTTTCCTACCTGTGTTCCATACCATATTGTTCCATCATCTTCACATATGCTTCCTCCTCTGCCTGTAATGCATCCCCATTTGCCCAGAAGGACAGAGCAAATATAGAAATACAAAATAGTATAACTGTGCTTAGAATTCTTATGATTCCATATTTGTACGCTTTTTTATCAAAGAGTTCTAGAAATCCTTGTGCGGTCAAATACCCGACAAGGAATCCTGCTGTATTTGCAATCAGGTCATCAACTTCAGGGAGTCTTCCTGTAAATGCCTGAAAGATTTCGATAAAATACATTGCTTAGCCTCCCAGATTCCATCTATAATATAGCTAATATAGCTGCTCATACTCACCTCCCACATTTGAATAAATGAAATTACTCCTTTAATAATTGCTGCAATTCATCATCTGTACAAATAGAATAGCAATATATGCTATTTCCTCCATTTTTATTTTTATAATTTACCTGAATTTCCATGTTTCCATTTATTACGGTTATTCCCGGAACATTTTCCATCTGCTGAAGAACGAGTTTCTTTTTTAGTTTATTAATTCGTTTTTTATCTGTTATTCCATATCTGATATTTTCTCCGGTACTTCCATCATATCCTTCAACCCCAATACTACTGATATCTAAGTTATCTATTGTCTGGTTGACAGCACAGCCTTTTTGTGCTAAAAATGCAAGCGTCTTTTTAAAAGATGGATAAATATAATACGTATCCTGTGTTGCATTTTCACTTCCCATTGTTCCACCTATTGATATATCTATATTTCCTACGGGAACTGTTTTTTGTACATCTGTGTAGCTTAAGCTGTCTAGTTCACTTAAATAAGTATCAAGGAACTGTTTTTTCTCTTCTTTTGTAAGGTTTAAATATTCTGTTTCTATCCCTGACCAGGTTATTTCTTTGATATCATTATAATCTCGTGTATAAAGAGAATAGATATTCTTTTTAAATTCTCTTGTCGCATACAGTTTATTATAAAGTTCTTTTGCCTTTTGGGAACGAAGGATATAGTTTCTTACTTTACGATTTCCGTTTTTCATACAAAATGTTGTAGAAATCTCAATATCATCTCTCATCACTTCTTTTTTAGATACAGATGAAAAGAATAAAAACTTGCTGTTTTTCTCATAATACTCTGAAGAGGATGTTTCTGCATTGTTTTTTACTTCTACTGATTCTTTGATTACGGAAAGAGCAAGCTGTTTTTCTTCTCCATTTAATCCTGATCGTTCTTCCCCTTTTCCCCAATATCCGTAACTATTCACTCCTAATGGCTTTATTTCGATACTATCTACCCTGGATGCTTTTGGTATATACCTGTCATATCCAAAAAGATCTGCACTAAAGCTTGCCATGATAAATAAGGAACCAAACATGATAACTATAAGTTGTTTTTTATGACAAAAAATCGCTCTTACATCAAATTCATAAATGCATTCAATTAATGCATGTATAACGAACACACCAAATACAACTCCGAATATAAGCCAGAAAATGTATCTTGCATTTCCCAATGAATAGAAAATAATTCCTGAATATAAGGCAGATGGGATAACTAATAACACTTTAATTACTGTATTTGCCTTTGTAAATGCCATAGCCCGTCCTGCACTTTCTGCCGGCCGTCTATTATAGAGTGTGCGGCACAGTACATATAAACCGACAATCCATAAAAGAAGAATCATCATATATTTTATCTGCGTTTCTCTGCCGCTATTTATATCTGCCATTCCCCGAAGTCCGACCCATACCGGAGAAAGATAGCTGGTTATATTATTATAAACATTATCTGCCGTATTCCCGGAATAGGTGGCGAAAAAAGAGCCCGCATATATTGGAAAAATGTTATAAATAACAATTGGAAAATAGCTTGCAAATACTCCAAATCCTAATATACCAACGATAATATTCCCTGTCATAATCATTGCCAGAGCCATCGTCAGCCATGTTGCTGCAAAAATTAACAAATACCAGAGACTAGAACTGACTATTTCCCAGCCTCCTCCAGAAATCTGTTGCTGTGCAATGACAAATTCTATTGCTTCTTCTATTACAAGCGGAATCAGAAAAATAAACAGGCTGTTTTGTACTACCAGACGAAATAATGTAGCTCTCTTTATTGGAAGGGATTCATAAAAATCTGTCTGCTTTCTGGAATGTAAATAATAAAGACTTACTGCCGCACTGCATGCCGCCAGGACGATTACCACGCCTGCCATTCCCATATTGGGCTGAAACAAACGAAGTACTTCCGTATGTGAGGAACATTCATTTACTCCCATTACTAAAAAAACGGCTTTTATAAAAAATGTAAGCACTGTAATAATCGTCATGCCAAGCATTCTCTTTCTATTCTCCCTGCTTAGCTTAGAGTATGAGATTCTTGATGTCATAACCTACTACCTCCGTTTCACTGATAAATATTTCTTCTAAAGACAGCGGAATACATTCATAAAATACCGGTTTTAATACAGATAACTTTGCCATTACCTGTTTTTCACTGCCCCTGACTGTCATTGTGACAAGCTTTCCTCTTCGGTTAAATTGTAAAATGTCAAACATTTTCTCCAGCTTCTTGTCATCCTCTTTTGGCAATGCACACTGTACTTTCTGAATATTACACTTCATCGTTTCTAAATCTTTCGATAAGAGAACACCACCCTTATGCAACAGTCCGACATGATCACAAATATCTTCTAATTCTCTCAAATTGTGCGATGCAATAATCGGAGTAAACTTTCTTTCATCAATTTCATTTGCCAGAATACTTTTAATTCCCTGGCGCATAACCGGATCAAGCCCGTCAAATGTCTCATCACAAAACAGGTATTTCACACCACTGCACACACCAAGAAGAATGGAAAGCTGCTTCTTCATTCCTTTAGAAAATGTCTGAATCTTACGATCTTTTTGTAAAGTAAACTTCACCAGAAACTTACGAAATCTCTTCTCATTGAACGCAGGATACAACGTCTTATAAAACGCTGCCATATCTAACGGTGTCGCATTTGGGAAAAAATACTGCTCATCAGAAATATAGAAAAACTTCTGCTTCGCTTCCACACAATCCCATACAGCTTCCCCATCAATCAGAATCTCTCCTTCATCTTCCTTTAACACCCCTGCCATCATTCGAAGAAGTGTACTCTTTCCTGCACCATTCGTTCCAAGAAGACCAAAAACCTGTCCCTCTTCAATAGAAAGACTGACATCACTTACAGCTTCAATCTTATCGAAACGCTTGCTGATCTTCTTAATTTCTATCATCTTTCCACCTCCTCATAAGCTTCATTAATACAGGCCAGCGCCTGTTCTTTCAAGATCCCTCTCGCTCTCAGCTCCTCTACATTTTCTTTAAACTTAATCAGAAGCTTCTCCTGTTCTTTTATAATCAGATTCTCATTCATCTTCACAAAATTCCCTCTTCCCTTTACGGAATAAATAAATCCTTCTCTCTCCAGCTCACTATATGCCCTCTGAATCGTATTGGGATTAATCGAAAGTTCCATCGCCAGTGAACGCACTGATGGCAGCTTTGAATCCGGCTCTAGCACTCCATTCAAAATCAATGTCTGAATCTTCTCTGTAACCTGCTCATAAATTGGTCTTTTGTCATTATAGTCAATAAAAATCACATCGAGCCTCCTTCCTTTTTATACTCATAAAATCAGATGTCACGAATTACTCCACAGCTAACGCTGCTAAATCTTCAAATACTTCAGGAAAACGCAACATATACTGTACCAAATATGTTAGTAGTGTATTAACATTATTAATACACTTAATATACCTTAGATATACCCCAATGTCAAGGGGGAGGCGAAAAAGTGAAAATTCTATCATACAATAAATGCTTCGTTTCCCTGCGTCCAAACTGCTCGTCTGCAGCTTGAACTTGCTCTAAGGCGCATTTATTGTATGATAGAATTTTCACTTTTTCTGTCTTTGGCAGGATTTGAGGGAGAAGTCAGAATGTTGCTGCTAACTCTGATAGTTATATCAGATATGATACTATGTTTTCTCAATTTCGTCAGCTTTTCCCTTGACAAATGCCATATATGTATTATAATTCAATATATAAAATTTTTATATATAGAAATTTAAAACATAGAAAGGACGTGATATTATGTTTTATTATCCGCTTTCTTCTTTATTGATTGAGTGTCTGATTCTCTCGATTGTTGAAAGAGAGGATTCTTATGGGTATGAAATCAGTCAGACAGTGAAGCTGGTGGCCAATATTAAGGAATCTACGCTTTATCCGATTTTAAGAAAGTTAGAGCAGAATGGATACCTGCATACTTACAGTCAGGAATTTCAGGGACGTAACCGCAAGTATTATTCCATTACCGATTCCGGGAAGGAGCAGCTCATTTTCTTAAAAAAAGAATGGAACGAATATTATCACACAATTGATGACATCATCGAAGGGAGGATGATACCTGATGGAAAATAAAAGATATAAAAAGGAACAAGATATCCATTTAACAAAAGAAGAATATCTTGCCCAGCTAAAGAAATATTTAAAAAGACTTCCAAAAGAAGATTATAACAATGCAATGGATTATTTTACAGAATATTTTGAAGATGCCGGGCCAGAAGGCGAAGCAGCCTTGATACAGGAACTCGGTACTCCGAAAGAAGCAGCTTATGAAATTCTTGATAATCTGATAACTGAGAAGAGAAAAGACCCAGATACGCCGATTTGGAAGATTATTTTTCTTACATTTCTTTCCATTTGTGCCGCTCCTATCGGCGGTGCTTTGGCACTTACTATAATTGCTCTTGCTTTGGCCGGTGTTTTAGTAATTGTTGCAGGACTTTTAGCGATTTTCTCTTTTGGAATTGCATTTGCCCTCGTTGGTGGAAAACTTTTTATCCGAGGAATAATTGCCATCACTGCATCGCTTTCCGGTGCGAGCCTGATTTCTGGGGCAGGATTATTTAGTATTGGCATTAGTATTCTTGCCATTTTAGCTGTTTTTTGTTTCTGCAAATGGATTGTTTTAGTATTAGCTCATTTTATTCAGAACATGAGCAGAAAAAGGAGTGTGAAATAACATGAAAAAAACTACAAGAACACTTTTAGGAATTGGCGGTGCTTTCTGTCTGATTGGCGCACTTTTATTCGGAATCGGATTTACCAGTGGCGGCACAAAGTACGTTCATGCCACAAACTTAAATTCCATGAACGCACAGGAAGATAATAAAGAGTCTGCAAATCGTTTTACTTTAAAGAAAACAGAAATCTCTGACTTTACTTCTTTAAATATAAACTTAGAAGATTCCGACCTTAACATTGAGGAATCTCCCAACGAAAAAAGCTATATTGAATATGCACAGGCGACAAAGGATAAGAAAAACCCTGTCTCCTATTTCATAGAGAATGGCACATTAACCTTAAAAGAAGCCGGAAATACTGGTGCTTCTTACTACATTAATGTTGATATAAGCTTCTTACAGGCTGCTCTCAGCAGTAAAAATATAGAAGATTACACAAAAGAGTCTTCTAAATACGAAAACTACGTTACTCTCTATCTTCCAAAAGATAAACTCGTATCTTCCGCAAAAATCTATCTTGGATATGGTGATTTTTATGTAAAAAATGCTGCTTTTGATACTATTAACATCAAGCTTGACGATGGAGATTTTGACGCAAATACACTTACTGCTAATAGTGGAAAGCTTACTTTCTCCTACGGTGACTGCGACTTGCAAAAAGCTTCTCTCGGCAATATTTCTCTCACTTCAAAAGATGGCGATCTTACTGTAAATGAACTTACTTTATCAGGAAAAACAAAAATCGCGCTCTCTTATGGTGATGCTGAAATCACCTTAAATGACTCCACAAAGAAAGTATCTGGATTTGACCTCGCCACCCATTATGGAACGATTACTGCTTCTGGTCTTAACGGAAACAAAACGCTAGACGAAGATGATGATGTAAATACATTCCAGTCAGATTCTAAAGATGGGAAGACAAAACTTGCGATAGACTCTAAAGATGGGGATATTACGGTAAAATAATCAGATAGATTTTAAAAGCAGATTATGGCTTTTTGAAAAGTTGAGTCATGAGAGTTTGACACTCATATTGTTGTTTTAATATGTAAAAATAATAATTTTTCTTATGCATTTTTGTGTCAATCCTTTGAAATTTAGTTTCCCAGGTAGCCTCATTCTTCTGTCCTCTCACCAAATTTTTATTGACAGGACAATCTATCTTAATATAAAATAAAAAAAATAAGAGGGAGTAGTTAATATCCATCTTTATGGATGAATAACAGTCGTCATCACGCCATAAGGCCGGTTGTTATTGAAATAACGAGACTTTTATCAATCATTTTGTAACTGTTCAGAATTATGTACTTTTATTTATGTATTTTAATTCTGAATACCACAGTTATTTTTGATGTGATAAAGGTCTTTTTTTATTTTCCTTTATCACAAGAAAGGAGAATATATGGAATATGTATTACTAGTCGTCGGATTTATTCTTTTAATTAAGGGGGCAGATTTCTTTGTAGAAGGAAGTTCTTCTCTCGCCCAAATCCTGAAAGTGCCCAGTGTTGTGATTGGTCTTACCATTGTTGCAATGGGAACGAGCGCACCGGAAGCCTCCGTCAGCATTAATGCCGCCCTTGCAGGAAGTAACGATATCGCCATCAGCAACGTTGTCGGATCGAATATTTTCAATGGATTAGTCGTTGTCGGGGTATGTGCCTTTTTATCTGCATTCAAAACAAATCGTGATATTTTAAAAAGAGATATGCCACTCAACATCCTTGTCACATTTATTTTATGCCTTATGTTTCTTGACGGAAAACTCAACCGGATAGAAGGCGGTATCCTCTTTGCCGGAATGATTCTATATATTACTGTCATGATCTATCACGCAATCAAAAATAAATCGGAAAACGAACCGGAAAAAATTCTTTCTTTGCCAAGAAGTATTATTTACATGATCGCCGGTCTCGCTGCAGTCATCTTCGGCGGTGACTTAGTCGTTGATAAAGCATGCATCATTGCCACCAACTTCGGCGTAAGCCAGAACTTTATCGGACTTACCATCGTTGCAATCGGAACCTCCCTTCCGGAACTGGTAACCTCCATTGTTGCCACCAAAAAAGGAGATAGCGGTCTTGCACTCGGAAATGCTATCGGCTCTAACCTGTTTAACATCTTGTTTATCCTTGGGTTCTCAGCCATCCTTTCACCACTGCACGTACTAAATGAATCGATTATCGACTGTGGTATTTTATTAATTAGCAGTATCCTTTTATTCATCTTTGCAAAAACAAAGCAGCATATGTCAAAACTCGAAGGAATTGTCTGTATCGGACTGTACCTGGCATATATGGGATATCTTTTGATTTAATTTAGCGGATACAGACGAAAAAAAGAAAGCCAGCTATAGCAAAGGTAAAGATAGTCGCGGCGTAGAAAATGCCTGACCGGCATTTTTACTTGCTCCGACATTACCTTTGTTATAGGCTGGCTTTCTTTTTTTCTGTTCTCTGGCTCCAGATATGATAATTAAATCTTCTATAGGATATTCGGTAATCATCCACTAGAGCGTGTTTGAAAAATGCTTATAATTAAACACAGACACGGTCTGTTTACATTATTATTCCGGTTGTTTTGGTAAGCCGGCAAATCCTGCTTCTAAATCCTTATCGGTAGGAATATAGTCGCTCATCTCACCATTGTTATATTTTTCATATGCTACCATATCAAAGTATCCGGTTCCGGTAAGTCCGAAAAGAATTGTCTTTTCTTCTCCAGTTTCTTTGCATTTTAAAGCTTCATCAATGGCTACACGAATCGCATGACTGCTTTCTGGTGCAGGTAAGATTCCTTCTACTCTTGCAAACTGCTCTGCTGCTTCAAATACTGATGTCTGTTCTACGCTTCTTGCCTCAATTAAGCCCTGATCGTATAATTCAGATACGATACTGCTCATTCCATGATAACGGAGTCCTCCTGCATGATTTGCAGATGGAATGAATCCGCTTCCTAATGTATACATCTTTGCCATTGGGCATACCTTTCCTGTATCACAGAAATCGTAGACGTATTTACCACGAGTTAAGCTTGGGCAGGAAGCCGGCTCTACTGCAATAAAGTGATAATCGGCTTCTCCACGAAGCTTTTCTCCCATAAATGGAGAGATTAAGCCCCCAAGGTTGGAACCGCCTCCGGCACATCCGATAATAATATCTGGTTTGATTCCGTATTTGTCCATGGCAATCTTTGATTCTAATCCGATGACAGACTGGTGAAGAAGTACCTGATTTAATACACTTCCTAAAACATAACGATACCCTTCATGCTTCGTTGCAGTCTCAACTGCTTCTGAAATCGCACAGCCAAGGCTTCCTGTTGTTCCCGGATGTTCCTCTAAAATCTTCTTTCCAACTTCTGTCGTAGTAGATGGGGATGGTGTTACACTTGCTCCATAAGTACGCATTACTTCACGACGGAAAGGTTTCTGCTCATAAGAAACTTTAACCATATATACTTTACAATCAAGATCAAAATACGCACATGCCATAGAAAGTGCAGTTCCCCACTGACCTGCTCCTGTCTCTGTAGTAACTCCCTTTAATCCCTGCTGCTTTGCATAGTAAGCCTGTGCAATCGCAGAATTAAGCTTGTGACTTCCACTTGTATTATTTCCTTCAAATTTATAATAAATCTTTGCAGGTGTTCCAAGCTTCTTCTCTAAACAGTATGCCCGTACTAATGGTGATGGACGGTACATCTTGTAAAAGTCTTTAATCTCCTGTGGAATTGGAATATAGGCATCCGTATCATTTAACTCCTGCTTCACTAATTCTTTACAGAAAACAGGCTCTAATTCCTCTGGTTTTAAAGGCTCTAATGTTGCTGGATTTAATAAAGGTGCCGGCTTCTTCTTCATATCTGCACGCACATTATACCAACTGTCAGGCATCTCATTCTCTTCAAGATAAATTTTGTAAGGGATTTCTTTATTGCTCATATCCTTCTCCTTTGCAAATCTTTTTCTTTTAATTTAACAATTTAACACTCTAGTCTAATACATTATGCTATACATAGTTTATACTATCTGTCTTCCTACGTCAAGTATATTA
>NZ_ACEP01000152.1 GCF_000173975.1 Anaerobutyricum hallii DSM 3353 | reverse complement strand
TGGAATTGCTTTTTATTGTTGGAGGGATTTGAGGACGCTCCAGAAGGTTATAGCTTTCGTTATAACTGTTTTTTGAAGAATTGATTCGAATTACTTCTATCTCTCCTGACTTCTTCCCCAAATCTTTCCACAAATTTGCCCGGGCAGCCAGAAAACAGAAGTCCGAGAATCAAATCATCTATATTTGTGATTTGATTCTCAGACTTCGTCTGTTTACTCACCCCGGCAAATTCCTATTTTCTATGCAGGATTCTGATGGAGTTGAGCAGGCACAATACCGATACTCCTGTATCAGCAAATACCGCAATCCACATATTTGCGAATCCAAACAGACCCATAATCATAACGATGATCTTGATTGCAAGTGCAAATACAACGTTCTGCCATGAAATACTATTTGTCATTTTCGCAATGCTGATGGCTTCTGGGATGGCTTTCATTTCGGAGTTCATGAATACGACATCTGCTGCTTCGATTGCTGCGTCTGCGCCGCTTCCCATAGCTGCTCCAACATCAGCTCCGGCAAGTACCGGTGCATCGTTGATACCGTCTCCGACAAACATAACCGCTCCATGATTTTCTCTGATTTTCTTCAATTCAGATAATTTATCCTGTGGGAGCAGTTTTGCGTGTACTTCATCAATTCCGGTTTCTTTTGCTACAGCATCTGCACTTTCCTGTGCATCACCCGTAAGCATTGCTGTAATAATTCCCTGTTTCTTTACAGCGGCGATTGCATCTTTGGCATCGTCTTTTACAGTATCGGAAATGACGATATTTCCAACAAATTTGCCATTTAAGGCAACGAGTACTTCTGTACCAAAGTTTTCTTTCTGGTATACACTTAAGTCTACGTTCTGTGCATCCATAAGCTTTCTGTTACCACAGAGAACAACACCTCTGCTAAGTTCTGCACGAATACCATGTCCGGCGATTTCTTCTACTTTCGATGGTCTTTCGATAGAAAGTCCCTTTTCTTCAGCTGCTTCTACGATGCTATTTCCAATTGGATGTGTAGAAGACAATTCACAACTTGCACTGATTGCTAATAAATCATTGGCAGTCATTGCATTTCCTGCTGGATTGGCTTTCTGAACAACAAAGTTACCCTTTGTGATCGTTCCAGTCTTATCCATTACGATTGCTTTTACATTTTTCAGGCTTTCAATTGCAATTCCACCTTTGAAAAGGATACCTTTCTTAGAGCCTGCTCCGATTCCAGAGAAGAATGCCAGCGGTACACTTAATACTAACGCACATGGACAACTGATAACTAAGAATGTCAGCGCTGTGTAAATAGATGCGGTTCCGCTTGTTCCATGAATCGTATTTACTGTTCCTGTATAGGCACTGTCTACGAAGAAATGCCAGTTCAGGGAATCTGGTAAAATAAATGGAAGTACTACTGCTACAAATAATGCGAATAATACAACGAATGGTGTGTATACTCTTGCAAAACGAGTAATAAATTTATCAATGTTTGGTTTACTTGCCGCTGCATTTTCCACAGAGTCAAGAATTCTTGTTACCATAGATTCTTCAAGAATTTTTTCTACACGAATCTTTAACTGTCCAGATGTATTCACACATCCGGAAACGATGTTGTCCCCTGCCTTTGCCATAACAGGTACTGGCTCACCGGTAACTGGTGAAGTATCAATACGGCTCTCTCCATCAATGATAACACCATCTAATGGAATACGGTCACCCGGACGTACTAAAAGGATATCTCCTACATTTGCTTCTTCCGCATCAATAATACGGACATCATTTCCAATGACAAGATTAACAACTTCTGGTCTTAAGTCAACCGCTTCCATAATCTGAGTACGGCTCTGCTCGGTTGCTTTTTCTTCAAAATACTCACCGATACGATAGAAAAGCATTACGCCTACTGCTTCCGGGAATTCCTGAATACAGAACGCACCAATTGTTGCAATACACATAAGGAAGTTCTCATCAAATACCTGACCTTTCATGATATTCTTTCCAGCTGTGATTAATACCTTGCCGCCAAGAACTAAATAAGCAATCAGAAACAGGGCAAACATTGGAATGGTTGGTACATTTCCCACATGTTCAAGAATTTCACCAATGATGAAAATAACTGCTCCCACGCCGATGCTTACAAGAGGATTGTTAAAAGAGAACTTCTTCTCTCCTGCTTCTTCAGATTTTATCACTTTATTGTCTTTTGGAACAATTGTGATTCCATCTTCCATTGCATCAATTGTCTCTTTAATCATCGGAATCATCTGGTCTGGATTCTTAGCAGAAAGTTTCATCTGCTTCGTTGCATAAGTAATTGTCAGGTCATCCACACCATTTAATGTTCTTAACTTTGCTTCGATCTTTGCTGCACAGTTTGCACAGTCAAGACCTTCTAAAATATATACCTTTGTATTGGAAATGCCGCTTAGCTTCTTACGCTGTCTTGGAACAATTGTTACTCCATCTTCAATAGAATCTACAACTGCCTGCATCTTTGGAAGTAACTCTGCCTGATTATTTGCTGAAACTCGAAGCTGCTTTGTTGCAAATGCCACTGATGCGAATCCAACTTCCGGCATCTGACGAATCTTCGCCTCAATCTTTGCTGCACAATTCGCACAGTCGATTCCCTCTAAAATATATACTTTCTTCTCCAAATCTTCATCTGGCATATGACAGTTACATTTTGCAAGGCTCTCTCCACAAACATCACAATATTCTACATAGGAATTACACTGCTCACACTGACAGCCTTCCGGATGTCCTTCTACCTGATGATGGTCTACCTGAAAATGTGTGTGTGAACGAGTTGCCTGTGGTTTTGCCGGACCGTGATCGTGATGATGGTGATGATCATGATCGTGATGGTCGTGACCACATCCGCACTCTTCTCCATGTTCATGATGGTGATGATGATCATCATGGTCGTGGTGGTCATGGCCGCATCCGCACTCTTCTCCATGCTCATGATGGTGATGATGATGATCATGTTCCTCGTGGTCATGATCATGGTCGTGATGGTCATGGCCGCATCCACACTCTTCTCCATGCTCATGATGGTGATGATGATGCTCGTGTTCCTCGTGGTCATGATCATGGTCGTGGTGGTCATGGCCACATCCACACTCTTCTCCATGTTCATGGTGATGATGCTCATGATTGTGAGTTTCTGCTGCTTTACGTCTGCTGCGGGTTCTCTCAACAACTTCTACATCTGGTTCCATAGACTGAATTGTCTCTCTGATTTTTGGCAGAACCGCTTCCGGATCTTCTGCTGCAAATCGAAGCTGCTTGGTTGCAAATGTAACGGATACATCGCTAAGCTCCGGCAACTTACTAAGCTTTCTCTCAATCTTGGCTGCACAGTTTGCACAATCAAGGTTCTCAAGAATATATACTTTTCTCTGCATTGTGATACCTCTCTTTTTGATATTATAGAATTACCCCAGTACATGTTGAAAAACAACAAGTAATCTACACGCTCTAGAGCGTGTTTGAAACACTCTCTAGGAATCGGTATGTGTCATATGTATTAATGCTTCTTCCATAATATCTACAATATGCTGGTCATCCAGTGAATAAAAAACATTTTTTCCTTCCCGTCTTGCTCTTACCTGATGCATCTTACGCATTACGGCAAGCTGGTGGGAAACTGCAGACTTAGTCATGTCAAGGAAAACTGCAATATCACCGGCACACATCTCCTGCTCCTTTAGTGCATACAGAATCCGTATTCTTGTGTCATCTGCTAAAACTTTAAAAAAGGATACTACCTTATCAATCTCGCAGTCTTTCGGCATACTCTTCTGTACCTTTTCAATACTTTCAGGAAACATTGCCACACAATCGCTCTTTTTCGTTCCCATAACTTCCTCCTTCATCAAACAAATAATTGAATACTTGTTCAACTGTCCTTATTATAGTTGAACAAGTGCTCAATTGTCAATAGGTATTTTTAAATTTTTTCTACTTTTTCAGTATGATATAAATTTTAAATAAATTTCTATTGTAAATCACATGGTAACCCTTACTAAGTCAAAGAAACCTTTTTTCTGAAATTTTATTAAAACCTGATTACATTTCCTGTGCAGTTAAAAATAAATTTTTCTCCAAAGTTATTTTTTATTGTTTCTAAATTGTCCTCTCCCGTACAATGGGAAACGGCAATAAAATTTATATTCATTTCTTTTAAGTCATCTATTGTCTTTCTAAGCCGCTCTCCGTCAGCTTCCATCAAATGGGTTCCTCCGACAACTCCGCAAATCTTTTTACCACTTCTCTTTTCAATTGTTCTAAGAATATTCATAATGCCCGGATGAGAACATCCCACTATAACGACAATGCCTTGCTCGGTATCTAATGCTACGGCAATTTCGTCTGTGAAAGAATCCTTCGTATATTCAGATATTACTTTTTCTATTGCCGGCTTCACGCTCAATTCGTCAGAAGAACAATCGGTACTGTACGCAGTCATTCCTTCCTCTGTTCCAGAGTGTGTTTGAAAAAAGCTTTCTGCAAAGCAACCAGCAACAATTTCCTTGTCTTCTTTTTTTACAAAAAAACGAGGATTTAACTGTTCATATCCTACAATGCGCTCAAAGTTACGATATAATGTTACTCCCGGAAAAATCATTTGCATATCTTCTTTTACCTCACAAACGGTTATTCCTTTTTTCTCTAATTCTTCCTTGGAAAATGCAATCCCAATATCTTTCATCGTTCCATCGTTTTTCTCATAATATTTTCCCTGAAAAAAATCTTTTCCCACATATATTTTTCTGATTGTCTCTTCTTCTATGAGTCTTTTCACACCACCAGCATGATCATAATGGGCATGGCTAATTAATAATGCACTTAAATTTTCAAGAGAAATCCCCATTTTCGCTGCATTTTCATAAAATATTCCACTCTGCCCTGTGTCCATTAACAGGCAAACCTGTTCCTCTTGATTCTCACCTTCAATCAAAATAGCAAGACCATGCTCACACATATATCTTTCCTCTTTATCCACATGATTTTCAATCAACGTAGTCAGCTTCCATCTCATAAAAAGTTCCTCCATTCTCTATAAATCATGATACAATAGATTTAGATTTTTGAGAAGTTTTTTTAAAGTTAAGCTGTGACTATAGTAATTCCACAATTACTATAAAAAACCTATCATTATAAAATGCAATTACTACGCTATACAACTACACTATATCTCAATACTTTCCTCTTTTTTAAGTGTCCGTAGTGTAATATCCATTCAGTAATAACAGTTTATGAATAATGATTTGACAGTTCACAATAAAAGATGTACAAGGTAAACTGGCAAAATTATATTCAATAATACTTTTAGAAACCAAATGGATGAAGCAGTAGTTACATCTATAATTACAATAAATTATTTCTGGAGGTTTTATTATGAAACATTCTCTTCATTTATACGGAACTCTTGGTCCTGCCTGTGCCACAAAAGAAAAAATCCGCACAATGTTTTTATCTGGCATGACCGGAATGCGCCTTAATCTTTCCCACAGCAATCTTGATGACTGTAAAGACTGGCTGCAGCAATATTACGAAGTTTCCGAACGTCTGCACATCGTTCCTGAACTTCTTGTTGATTTACAGGGTCCTGAACTTCGCATCGGAACTCTGGATATTCCACTCTCCCTTTCCGAGAATGATCTTATTTTTCTTGTATCAGAAAAATCATTTGATAAAAGAAAAGAAAACTCCGCTATATTTTCACGAATCATAGCTGGAGAAGATGAACTTTCTATTATTCCATGTCCTGATATTCTTTTTTCTTATTTCGATGAAGGACAGGAAGTAAAATTAAACGATGGAAAAATTGTATTAGAATTATCGGCACCTTTAGAAGAAGATATTTTCTGTGCCAAAGTCAAAAAAGGCGGTGAACTGACTTCAAGAAAAAGTATTGCAATAAAGGATGTTACCGTTCCTCTGCCTGTACTCACTGAAACAGATAAACAAAATCTGAAATTACTCAGAAAATATCACGTTACCGGTGTTATGCTTCCTTTTGTAAGAAATGCTGATGATTTAATCACTCTCCGAAAGGAACTGTGTGCCGACGGTATGGATTATATACGCATCTTTGCAAAGATAGAGTCGTTAGAAGGTGTAGAAAATCTGCCTTCTCTCCTGCCTTTCTGTGATGAAATTGTTATAGCAAGAGGTGATCTCGGAAATGCCATTCCTCTGCCAAAACTTCCCGCCATCCAGAAACGAATCGCCATGACCTGTCTGCGTGCAAAGAAACCATTCATGGTCGTAACCCAGATGCTCGCCTCGATGGAGCAAAATCCTGTACCAACCAGAGCAGAAGTAACGGATATCTTTCAGGCAGTCTTAGATGGGGCTTCTTCTCTCATGTTAACGGGAGAAACTGCTGTTGGGGCTTATCCTGAAGAAGCGATAAAAATACTGGCACAAACAAGTGAGGAAGCCCTTCGCTTTAAGATAGCGAAATTCTGATTTGTGAGGCTGCGGAGCAGACGAACTCCTGAAGCTAAATAAATCCTGAATTTGCATGGGAGGCCAACAAACAGCTTCCAAAGAGAGCCGATACCCTGTATTTGTGGCCTCGGAGCAAAGGTTGGATGCGAGCGGTTAAGCGAACATTCAACCTGCAGCGACTAAAGTCACAAATACAGGGTATCGGCTCTCTTTGGAAGCGTCTCCTTTGCTGCGCAAATCAGGATTTATCTTCTTACTTTTACTCCCTTTCCATCTCTTCCCATGAGTCGTATTTTACTGAATACCAACTCTTTTTCTTTATAAATAATCGATGGGTTGTCTTCGTTTTCCACTCCGGTAAGATATACATGTTTTATATGATCATCTTCCTGAAGTTTCATGCCACGGATACCGATGGCTCCCTTTTTCTTTCTTGTGACTTCTTCTAATGGAAAACGTAGGAAGTATCCTTCTTCACTCTGCATGATAATCTGCGCATTTATGCTGCCTTCTTTCGCGGCAACGAGGCGTACTGCTGCCAGGATATCGCCTTCTGCGAGTTTAGTGGAAGCTACTGTTTTCTTTTGTACGATAAATTCTGCTCCATCAACAAGCTTTATCATAGATGAGGCTGTTACAAAGAGAAGGGAGGCTTCTTTTAATGTTCTATCTGGAACGATGAGAAGAATCTGTTCATTCCGGCTATCATAGTTTCCGATATTATCAAGAGGAGTTCCCTTATCTCGGAGCCGTCCTGACGGAATATCCTGTACTTTTATCTGATGCATCACACCAGTATCGGTGAATACACAGATCTTATCAGTATTCATACAGTGTACGATATGACGGTATTCCTTTAATACAGTTTCTTCATTTCTCTCATAAGTGTTTTTATCAAGAATCTTGGAGTAACCGAAACGATCCATAACAAATACAACTTCTTTTTCTTCGATTGGCAGCGCTTTTACAACAGCTGCTTTTGCGTTTGTAAGCTCTGTCTTTCTGTCAAAGCCGTAGTTCTTTTTAATTTTTTCCAAATCCTTTTTCATGACACGCTTCATGGAGGCTGGATGCTCTAAAATATCCTGATATTTGTCTATCTTTTTAAGAATTTCCGCATACTCTTCCTGTAATGCCATGATTTCAAGTCCGATGAGGCGGTACAGGCGCATTTCAAGAATGGCGGATGCCTGCTTTTCCGTGAAACAAAGTTTGGATGCTTCTTTTTTCGATTTCTGTGTTTTAAAAGTGATATTTTCTGTATCACCATTAATCAGGCAGGATTTGGCATCTTTTAAACTTTTACTTCCACGAAGAATCTCGATAATCAAGTCAATAATATCACAGGCTTTAATCAGACCTTCTTTAATTTCCTTTTGTTCTAATTCTTTTTTAAGAAGAGTCTCATACTTTCTCGTAAGTACTTCATAATGGAACTTTGTGTGGTGGCTGATTATATCCTTTAAACTTAAAAGTTCCGGCTTACCATTAGCGATGGCAAGCATATTTACTCCAAAAGTATCCTCTAGTCTCGTCTTCTTGTAGAGAAGGTTTTCTAAACGCTCTGCATCTGCATTTCTGCGAAGCTCTAATACGATACGGATTCCCTCTTTAGAGGATTCATTAGAAACATCAATGATATCACTTGTTGTTTTATTCTCAATTAAACTGACAACATCGGAAATAAACTTGCTGATATTAGCTCCAATCATTGTATATGGAATCTCTGTAATGACAAGCTTATCCCTCTCGGAGCGCTTCTTTGCTTTTTCAAAATGGACCTTTCCACGAAGCTTCATTTTCCCGCTTCCAGTCTCATAAATATTCTTTAATTCTTTCTGGTTTACTACGATTCCTCCTGTTGGGAAATCCGGCCCTTTCACATATTCCATCAACTCTTCTGTTGTAATTTCTGGATTATCCATGTAAGCTTTTACCCCATCCACAACTTCAGAAAGGTTGTGTGGAGGAATACTTGTAGTCATACCTACCGCAATTCCTTCTGCGCCGTTAATCAAAAGGTTCGGAATACGAACTGGAAGAACAACAGGCTCTTTTTCTGTCTCATCAAAGTTTGGCTGAAAGTCAACAACATTCTTATCCATATCTGCAAGATAGACATCCTGTGTGAACTTCTGAAGCTTTGCCTCCGTATAACGCATGGCCGCCGCTCCATCTCCCTCGATAGAGCCAAAGTTACCATGTCCATCAACTAAAGGCATTCCCTTTTTAAAATCCTGTTCCATTACGACTAACGCTTCATAAATCGAACTGTCACCGTGCGGGTGATATTTACCCATTGTATCTCCCACAATACGGGCAGATTTACGATGTGGCTTGTCTGCTGAAAGACCTAACTCCTGCATCGCATACAGTACTCTTCGCTGTACTGGTTTTAAACCATCCCGCACATCTGGTAACGCCCGCTGACAGATAACGCTCATCGCATAATCAATATAAGACTTCTGCATTACGTCAGAAAACTCTGTTTTTATAATCTGCTCAGACATTTCTTTCTCCGTTTCTCAATCTGTTTGTAACTATTCAGGTTTATTATACATTTTCAATAAATATATTTTAAAAAGCTATATAATAATCACTCTTTTCCGGTTACATCTATTCATAATTTTCTAAAATTATTATTCCTATTTTATAAATCTAAATCCGCATCCTGCGCGTGTGCATGAATAAATGCTCTTCTTGGTGGAACTTCGCTTCCCATCAGCATAGAAGTCACTTCTGAAGCCAATCTTCCATCTTCAATCTCGACCTGCTTTAAAATACGGGTTTCTGGATTCAGTGTTGTCTCCCAAAGCTGCTCGGCATCCATCTCACCAAGACCTTTAAATCGCTGTAAAGTAAAGTTACTCTTATGGTTCTTACGATAGTTCTCCAACGCTCTGTCATCATAAAGATATTCTTCCTTGCCTCGCTTAGGAATCGCTTTATAAAGCGGTGGTGTTGCCAGGTAAACGTGTCCCTGATGAATGAGATCTGGCATAAAGCGATAGAAAAATGTCAGCAACAATGTTGCAATATGGGCTCCATCGACATCGGCATCCGTCATGATTACGATTTTATTATATTTTAACTTGGAAATGTCAAAATCGTTGCCGTAACCTTCTGAAAATCCACAGCCAAAAGTATGAATCATCGTCTTAATCTCTGCATTTGCAAGGACTTTATCCATAGAAGCCTTCTCTACGTTAAGAATCTTTCCACGAATTGGAAGGATAGCCTGTGTACGGCGGTTTCTTGCCGTCTTTGCAGAACCACCCGCGGAATCTCCCTCCACGATAAAGACCTCACATTCTTCTGGATTACGACTCTCACAGTTTGCTAACTTTCCATTCGTATCAATGGAGAACTTAGACTTGGAAATGAGATTCGTTCTCGCTCTCTCTTCTGCCTTTCGAATCTTGGCAGACTTCTCTGCACAGGCAATGACCTTCTTTAATTCTTCAAGGTTTCTGTCATAATATAAAGGAAGTTCTTCACCGAGCACTTCACTGACAGCCTTACCTGCATCTGGATTATCAAGTTTTGTCTTTGTCTGTCCCTCAAATCTTGGGTCTTTATGCTTAATAGAAAGAACTGCTGTCATCCCGTTACGCACATCTGCTCCGGTAAAGTTCTTATCTTTTTCTTTTAAAATGCCAAGTTCTCTGGCATACTGGTTCATAACAGAAGTAAACTTTGTCTTAAAGCCAGTAATGTGGGTTCCGCCTTCCATTGTGCAGATATTGTTGCAGAATCCCATAATTGTCTCCTGGAATTCATCTACATACTGGAATGCAGCCTCTACCTCGATATCGTCTACTTTTTTCTTAAAATAAACAATCTCGCCAACTGCAGGCTTGCCTTTATTTAAATCTCTGACATACGCCTTTAGGCCTTCTTCTTCATGAAAAAGGACGGTTTCCTCTTCTCCCGGTCTTCTATTCTCAAAGGTAATAGATAATCCCGGATTCAGATAAGCAGTCTCATGTAATCTGCTCTTAATGGATTCCGCCTTAAAGTATGTCTTATCAAATATTTCTCCATCTGGTAAAAAAGTAACAGTTGTTCCTGTATCACCTTTTCTACAGGTACCGATTACTTCTAACGGGGCAACTGCTTTGCCTTTCTCGTACATCTGCTGGTATACCTTACCCTCAGAACGTACCTTAACTTCTAACCATACAGAAAGTGCATTAACAACAGAAGCACCTACACCATGAAGTCCTCCTGAAATCTTATACCCGCCTGTACCAAACTTGCCTCCGGCATGAAGCATGGTAAATACCATCTCCACCGCCGGAATGCCTGTCTTACTGTTAATTCCCGTAGGGATACCTCGTCCATTATCCTGAATCGTCGCTGTTCCGTCTTCATCAAGAATCACCTGAATATTACTGCAATATCCTGCTAAATGCTCATCTACTGCATTATCTACAATCTCGTAGATCAGATGATTCAGACCTCTGGTAGAAACACTTCCGATATACATTCCCGGACGCTTTCTTACCGCTTCAAGTCCCTCCAGAACCGCAATACTATTCGCATTATATGTTGTCTGCTGTTCCATAAATACCTCGCAAATTTACTTATAATCGCTTCTTTTCTAAACTATCTTGTCCGTCCCTTTTTATAAACAGGTATCTGTTGCTGCCAGTCAGGACAATCTACATCATAATATAATTTATTCTCATAAATCATATTTATTTCACCATTTTTATATTCAAATGCTGCAGAAGAGCAATTTCTTCCAAAAGGCGTCTTCCAGAACTCGCTGAGAGGGCGCTTTGTAAAATTAAGGATAAAACTTCTTACTACGCAGCCATGTGCCACAATAAGAATATTCTCTGCCTTTCCCTCTAGAGGAACAATCTCTTCCTGGAAAAATTCATCTGTTCTCTTTAATACATCCTGAAAATACTCTCCATACTTTGCAGGACGGAAATGTGCCGGATCAAGACGGAATCTCTGATAACGAACCATTGCCGGATTCGCCATTATTTTCCCGATGATCTTTCCTTCTGACGTTCCAAAACTCATCTCTTTTAAACGGTCATCACGGACAATCTCTATCGGGCGGTCTCTTCGAACAACCTGTGCTGTCTTGTAAGCCCTCTTTAACGGACTTGAAAAGATATGGTCAAAGGGAATATCCTTCATTCCTTCTGAGGTCATCTCTGCCTGCTCGATTCCCTTCGGAGCCAGGGGAATATCCACCTGTCCCTGAAGCTTACTTCTCTTATTCCACTTTGTCTCTCCGTGTCTCATTAAATATATCTTCATTTTAATACCTTCTTCTCATTCTGTAAAAAAGCTTCTGCAATCTCCTTTAACTTCATTCCGTTCGATGCTTTTAATAAAAGGACATCATCTGGATGTACATAAGTCAAAAGGTAATCCTTTAACGCATCTCTTGACTCAAAATGCTTCACAACGATTCTTTCGTTATTATCTTCAACACCTTTTAAAATCTCTTCGGAAAGTTCACCATAAGCAGCGACCTCATCCACCTGTGTTCCTGCAATAAACTTACCTACTTCATAGTGATATTCTCTCTCTTTTTCTCCAAGTTCAAGCATATCTGCCAACGCTGCGATTCTTCTTCCTTTCACACCTTCCATAGAGGAAAGAACGGAAACACTTGCCTTCATAGAATCCGGGCTTGCATTATATGTATCATCAATTAATGTGCAGCTCTTTAAGGTATGCATCTGCTGACGCTGTCCGTGGAAAGTAACAAGCGCTTTCGCAGCCGCTTTCATATCAAGTCCCATCTGATGAGCAACTCCAAGAGCAACTAATGCATTACGCACGTTATGTTCGCCCATTGTTCCGAGAACAACTTCCATATCTTTTACTACTTTCCCTTCTTTATAGAAGAAATGAAAAATGGTCTGTCCGTCTTTTACATGCACATTCTCTGCTCTGTAATCACAGGCTTTATCCATTCCATAGAAAAATGTCTTATGAGATAACTTACCGCGATATGGTGCAAGAAACTTGTCATCCCCATTAAGGAATACCATACCATCTTCTGGAAGTCCCTTCACAATATCCATCTTCTCAAGACAGATATTCTCCTGCGTCTTTAACTGTGCGATATGGCTTACACCAATCATTGTAACAACGGCTACATTCGGGCGAATCATATTCGTAAGCTTCTCAATCTGTCCTCTCTCACTCATGCCGATTTCAAGAACAGCAATTTCATCCTCTCTGGTCAAATGAGAAAGTGTTAAAGGAACACCAATCTGGCTGTTCTGGTTTCCAATTGTCTGAAAAACCTTCTTCTGAGAAGCCAATACCGTACTGATCATCTCTCTTGTTGTTGTCTTACCAACACTTCCTGTAACTGCAACAACAGGAAGATTCATACGATTTCTGTAGAAAGTCCCTACCTTCTGCATCGCTTCCACTGTATCTGCAACCTTAATCCATGGCTTATTCTCAAAACCCTCTAACGGTTCGTCATGTTCTGATGTAAAAGTCGCACCGTTAATCTTAAGAGCACCATCAATAAACTTGTGCGCATCTACTCTCTCTCCGATAATCGGAACAAAGATGCTATCTTCACTTCCAGAACGGGAATCAATTGAAAACTCCTTAATTACTTTATTCTCATCTCCACATAAAAGCTGTCCACTGCAAGCTTCTACGATATCTTTAATTGTTATATTCTCCATTACTATCTTCTCCTGATAATCATACTTATCCTTAAACGACTTTGGAATGTCCAGCGGACATTCCAACATAATATCTTACAGCAATCTCTAAATAGATGCAAGAAAATTCTCTTTTTCAAACATTTGTTCTGGTTCATTATATAACATGATAAGAAATTTGTCAAATCATATTAAATCCTAATTTGCCGCAGGCAAAAGAATAGAACTCAGGGAGATAAATAAAGCATATTTGCGGCCTCGAAGCAAGGTTTGGATGCAAGCGCCTAAGCGAATATTCAAACCGCCGCGACTAAAGTCACAAATATGCTTTAATTTATCTCCTCGAGTTCGTCTCCATTGCCTGCGGCAATCAGAATCTATTCCGGTATTGTAATTTTCCCATAAATTGCAGAAGTAGCTGCTGTCGCAGGGGATCCTAAATAAATGCCTACTTTAGATGTTCCCATACGTCCTAAGAAGTTACGGTTATTCGTAGCGAGTACCTTTTCTCCATCACAAAGGATTCCGCCAGAACGTCCACAGCACAGTCCGCAGCCTGGCTGTGTGATAATTGCTCCGGCTTTCGCTAATGTTTCCATATAACCTGCTTTTACTGCCTCAATATAAATCTTACGGCTTGCAGGTGTTACGATTGTACGGCAAGCTACTGTTTTTCCCTCTAGAATCTTAGCTGCTCTTGCTAAGTCTTCTAAACGGCCATTGGTACAAGAACCGATAAATACCTGATCAATCTCCGTTCCGACAAGTTCACTTACAGGATGAATATTATCTACCTGAGATGGACAGGCACAGACCGGCACAAGTTCTTCTGCCTGATAAGTCATCACACGGCAGTAAGATGCATCTTCATCTCCATAAAGCCAATCTACATCTTCGAGATTCACTTCTGAATACTCACAGGTTTTCTCATCTGGACGGAAGAGACAGCACTTCGCCCCAGCTTCAATGGCCATATTGGAAATAGTCATTCTGGATGCAACGCTCATTGCATCTACTGCAGAACCTGTAATTTCAAGTGCCTTATAAGTAGCTCCATCAGCACGAAGGTCACCGATCAGACGTAAAATAACATCTTTTGCTGTAACATTGGCCGGAAGAGTTCCATTAATCACTACTTTAATTGTTTCTGGTACACGAATCCACATCTCTCCTGTTCCAAGAATAGATGCCATCTCTGTATAACCAATACCAGAAGAAAAACAGCCAACACAACCATAAGTTGTTGTATGAGAATCTGTACCAAAAACAATATTACCTGGCTTTGCATAACCAGCTTCTGTCATAAGCTGATGACAGATACCGTCACGTCTATGTACATGTGTTAAACCATATTTATCTGCAAAGGCATCACCAATTTTAAAATGACGAACATCCTCTACTGCACTTGTAGGTACAAGATGGTCATAAATTAAAACAACCTTATCTGGATCCCAGAGTTTTGTAAATCCCATCTCTTCAAATTTATCTGCGACAAAAGGAATGAAAATATCATGAATCATTACTCTGTCAACATTTACAGTAACAATCTGACCTGGAGTTACTTTAGAAAGGCCAGTATTTTTTTCGATAATTTTTTCAATTAATGTACTTCCCATGACTGCCTCCTAAATAATTCCGTTACGTTTCTGCATTGCTTTTACAAGACCACCTGCATTGATAATATCCATCAGATTATCTGGCAGCGGATGAATCGGATATGTCTTTCCATCAAATTCTAAAGACTCTCCCATATTTACTGTGAGACTGTCTCCTTCTTTGATTACATCCTGAATATCACTATTCTCAATAAGTAAAAGTCCATTATTGATAGAGTTTCGGAAGAAAATACGGGCATAGGACTTCGCAATAACACACTTTACCTTTAATGCCTTAATAATTTCCGGTGCCTGTTCTCTGGAAGAACCACAACCAAAGTTCTTGCCGGCAACAATAATGTCACCTTCCTGAATCTGACTTGCAAGTTCCGGTCTTAATGGAGAAAATCCATACTGCTTCATATCTTCAACGGTAGGAAGTGCCAGATATTCTGTAGGAATAATGATATCGGTATCAATATCATCACCGAGCACCCATACCTTTCCGGTAAATTGTTCCATAATAATACCTCTTTCTGTTACATAAACACTATATATAATCTTATATCGATAGTTATAATAGGCATGCACCGTACTTATGTACTACATAGACGATGTAACATAATTATTATAAATTCGTAGGAATCTTTAATTTCTAATCTTCTGGTCCTGTAATATAGCCTGCGAGAGCGGATGCAGCTACGGTTGCTGCACTTGCCAGATAAACTTTAGAGCTTGGTGCACCTGCACGTCCCTTAAAGTTTCTTGTACCTGTGGAAATAAGCACTTCATTCTCACCGATAACGCCCTGGCAGCTTCCCCAGCATACGGAACAGTTGCAGTTCATAACCATTGCACCAGCTTCCATTAATGTTGTAATGATTCCTTCTTCTAATGCCTGAATATAGACTGCTTTTGAAGCAGGAGCTACAATAAAACGAACCTTAGGATCAACCTGCTTTCCTTTTACAATTTCAGCCGCTACGCGTAAGTCATCAATACGTCCATTATTACAAGAGCCTAAGAATGCCTCATCAATCGCAATTTTCTCTTTTTTTACATCTTTAAGAAGTGCAAAGTTATCTACAAAATCCGGACGTACGACTACAGGCTCAATCTTACTTAAATCATAATCATATACTTCACAGAAATGTGCGTCTTCATCACTCTTAAACATATGTACTGCTTCTCGGCCATGTGCTTTACAATATTCTACAACCTTTTCATCCGGTTCAACAATACCAGCCTTTGCTCCTGCCTCTACAGTAAGATTACAAAGAACCATACGGTCATCAACAGAAAGATTATGCGCTCCGTCTCCTGCAAATTCCATAATCTTATAATTGGCTCCATTCGCTCCGATATCTCCGATAATGGTAAGGATTAAATCTCTTGGATAAACACCCTCTCTTAACTTGCCATGTAAGTTAAAACGAATTGTTTCTGGAACCATAACCCAGGAAGTACCTGTTGTCATCGCATACAAAAAGTCTGTACATCCAACCCCTGTACCAAATGCACCTAATGCACCATAAGATGTAGTGTGGGAATCCGCACCGAAAATAAGCTCACCTGGGCAAACATAATCTTCCATCATAATCTGATGGCATACTCCCTGTCCCTCGTACAGCTTAATATCATTCTCAATTGCAAAATCACGCATCTTCTTATGCGCTTCTGCAGTTTTGGGATTCTCAGCAGGAACGTTATGATCCATAATGAAAACAACCTTATCTTTATCTGCAATCTTTGGATTTTTCAATTTATTATGGTACATATCAACAGTCAGATGTGTTGTACCATCATTACTCATCATACGATCAAGTGTAACAGTATGTATATCGTTTGGTTTTACAAAATCAACACCGGCAGCGCGGGCGATAATCTTTTCTCCTAAAGTCATTCCCATGATTTACGCTTCCTCCTTATTTAAAGATGCAATTAACCCTCCGGCATTCAGAATATTCTGCATATATTCCGGAAGTTTTGTACAGGAAAATACCTGCCCATCAACGGTAACTGTACCAGCAGATAAATCAAGATCTGCCTGTCCACCATCTTCCACATGTTCATATAAATCTTTGCATACAATAACAGGAAGTCCGATGTTAATCGAATTACGATAAAAAATTCTGGCAAAAGACTTCGCAATAACTGCCTTAATTCCAAGTGCTTTTAAAACACTTGGTGCCTGCTCTCTTGAAGAACCACAGCCAAAGTTCTCACCGGCAACAATCAAATCTCCTGGCTGAGCTTTCTTTGCAAAATCAGGATCTAAAGACTCAAAAGTGTATTGTTTCATTGCTTCAATATCTGGTAAAAGCAGGTACTGAGAAGCAATAATCTGGTCAGTATCCACATCATTATGAAACTTCCATACTTTATTCATAAATATTACCTCCAATAAAATGTTCTATTTATTAGAATACTACAAATTAAAAATGAAGTCCAGAAATTAAATTGCGAACTCCCCAGCTTATAAACGCTAGAGTTGGTTTGAAAAATGCTTTCTGTAAGATGTACGTTACAATTTATGGAATATTTTTCCTGAATGAGAGCGGCGTAGCTGACTACGTCAACTGAATGAAAACAAAATATACCGCAAGTTGGGGCATGCATATTGCTGAAATGATTTTTCAAACACGCTCTAAAGGTTCCTACTCCAAATTATAAAAATAATAAAATGCATAATTATTAAAAATGATATTATGACTCCCTCTCTTCCAAAATTTACAAAAAGAAAATGAATGTACTAAAAATAGTGCATTTTTCTTTCTTTTTTCCCTTGCTTTTTTCTGCAATTTCAGATACAATTTAGACATAAGTTAGATAATGTAATTCTAATTTTAAAGAGATGCCCTCCTCTGCTGGTTCTTTGGTATTTATTTTTTATATAGCATACGGGGCATCTCTTTTTTTGCATTTTTATAATTATTCAATTATATTGTTAAGAAGAATTCTTAAATCATTATATCAGATGTGAGATGACTCGCATCTCTCAACAAGAATGCCGAGTCATTCTTGAATTTAGGAAAGGACATAAAAATGGGACAATTACCACAAGATCCAATTATGCTTTACAGCGTTATTAACACAAAATTAAGAGACTTCTATTCTTCATTAGAAGTATTATGTGAAGATATGGGCCTCAGTGAGGAAGAACTAAAGGAAAAATTATCTTCTGCAGGATTTGAATATGATAAAGATAGAAATCAGTTTATATAGTATTACAAAAACTTTTTTCTAATTCCTGTAATACTTCTTCTGACATCTGCTCAGCCACTTCCATTACTTCTTTTATCTGTTCTTTTACTATTCCATCTAAATGAAACCCGCCGGTACACACTGTCACGGTGCATCCCCCTTATCCTCTACTTCTACATCTGCTTACGTACTATCTTATATTCATCGTCCATCTGGAAATACGGACAGCTATCTGATGAGCCGGACAACATCCTTGCCAGATCATCCTCATCCAAATTCACCTGACATTCCCCTGTTCCATCTTCCTCATCGATCCAATAATATGCACATAAATCACATTGACTTGCCATAATCAATCTCCTTCTCTTATTTGTAAAATTCTTACATTTATCTTATCACATTTCCAATCGCATTTCAACCTCTTTTTCACACATTTTTTTACAAAAATTTGACTTATATTTCTTTCTTTTTTTACCAATACTTGTTATTATAGTAATAATACTGACTTTTTCGGAATATATTATTTTTTCAGGAGGTTTTACTTATGAAATGTGCTATTGTCGATTTAGGATCTAATACAATTCGTCTTTCCCTTTATAATACCCTGGAGAATGGCGGATTTGAAACTTTATTTTCTAAGAAATATATGGCAGGACTTGCCGGATATGTTTCTCACGGAATCATGTCTAACGATGGTATCAATCAGGCTTGTGCTGTACTGCTTGATTTCAAGATTCTTCTGCAGCAGCTCGGCGTAAAAGATATGCATGTATTCGCTACCGCATCTCTCCGTAATATCAAAAATACAGAGAAGGCTCTTGAAACAATCAAAAGAAGAACCGGTCTCTCCGTTGATGTAATCGAGGGAAGCGAAGAAGGTATTCTTGGTTACTACGGTGCTTTATATACAACCGATTTAAAGAACGGTATGATGTTTGATATCGGCGGTGGCAGTACTGAATTTGTACGCGTAAAAAACGGAAAGGTTAAAAATTCACAGAGTGTCTCTATCGGTTCCCTCAATCTTTTCCACAGTAACGTTTCCGGTTTATGGCCAGAGAAAAAAGAACAGAAAGCAATCACAAAACAGATTAATAAGAAACTTAATACCGTAGATTTTCCAAAAAAATCTCCAGAAAAGGTTTGCTGTGTCGGCGGTACCTGTCGTGCGATTTTAAATATTGTAAACTATCATTTTAACAAGCAGGAAAATAATCGCATTATCACAAGAGAAGAATTTGATAAAATTTTAAAAATTTTAACCAAACACGATATCACTTCCCGCAATTATATTTTAAAATTATGCCCAGACCGTGTGCACACAATTATTCCAGGTATGATGGTTGTAAAAGAGATTATGGACCGTCTGAATTGTAAGGAATTATGGGTATCCCGTTACGGTGTACGAGAAGGATATCTTTGCAAAAACTTTCTTATGACTGGCTCCACACAGGAAGTTACGAAATAACTTTCTTCTGTAAGACTCCTTGAAGATTTCACAATAAATGCTATAATTATTAATTGTGAAGATTTTAAGGAGGAGAATATCATGACAATACTTGAAAAAAGGAAATTAGCTCCAGAACGTGACGAGCATTTAAAAAAAGGAGAATTCACTGTTTTAAACGGAGAATATTCCAAAAATTTTAACGTGTACGTTGTAGGTGAGAAACATAAAGAAGCAGTTGATTTTATCAAAGTTGCTTTAGACCGTTCTACAGATAACGTTCTGGGCTTTGGAATTAAAATGGGATGCCAGAAGAATTTTAATGTCATCGTGTGGGATGAGGAAGATATTCCAGAAGAGTATAGAGTATAATTCCGGGTTGCAATATTGATTAGCGATACAGACACATTATTTGTAATCAGGTCAATACTTGTTGACTGTTGTGTAACATCTGTATAATCATAGGCATTCGAAGTTTAATGGCATTACAATATCTTCCAGTGCAACAGAAGAACTTGTTTCTTTAGCAAAATCATATTGAACAAAATCGCTGCGCGATAGCTTGCGAAAGCTACGTGCAGCGATTTTGTTCAATCAGGATTTATTCACAGTGTCCTTTTTCCTTGATGACATCAATTACAGAGTCTACATATTTTTCGCACTCTTCCTCGGTCTCAGCCTCAACCATAACACGAATCACTGGTTCTGTACCACTTTCGCGTACGAGGATTCTTCCTGTACTTCCAAGTGTTTCTGCAACCTGTTTTACTGCTGCCTGTACATCAGCATCATTCTGTGCCTCTGGTTTGCTCTTTACACGGACATTTTTAAGTACCTGTGGGTAAATGCGTACTGGGGATGTGAGTGTTGCAAGAGAGGACTTTTTCTCTAACATAACTTCCATCATCTTGATGGCTGTGAGGATTCCATCTCCTGTTGTTGCATATTTACTAAAAATGATATGCCCAGACTGTTCTCCGCCGATACGGTGTCCGTTCTTTACCATGTTTTCGTAAACATATTTATCACCAACCTGTGTTTTTTCGTAATCAATACCAAGTTCATCAAAGGCTTTATAAAGTCCGAAGTTAGACATGATTGTTGTTACTACAGTGTTGTTGCGAAGTGCACCTTTTTCTTTGAGATAGCGTCCATAAACGTATAAAATTAAGTCTCCGTCTACGACATTTCCGTTCTCATCAACAGCGATACAACGGTCTGCATCTCCATCAAAGGCAAATCCAACATCAAGCTGATTCTCTTTTACGAAGTTCTGAAGGACTTCAATATGTGTGGAACCAGCATTCATGTTAATGTTCAATCCATCTGGTTCTGCATTGATTACATAAGTTTTCGCTCCTAATGCATCAAATACGCTCTTTGCAATCATCCAGGAACTTCCGTTAGCACAGTCAAGTCCAACCTTGATGTTCTTATAAGAACGTGTTGCAAGAGAAATCAAATATCCGATGTAACGATTTCTTCCTGCCGAATAATCAACCGTACATCCAATCTGGTCTCTTACTGCCATTGGGACTTCAATCTTTCCATCAATATAATCTTCGACTTTAAGGATGGTTTCTTCATCCATCTTTTCACCTTTTGAATTGATAAGCTTGATTCCATTATCATAGTATGGATTATGGCTGGCAGAAATCATAATTCCGCAGTCAAAATCTTCTGTTCTTACTACATAAGAAACACTTGGGGTTGTTGTTACATGTAACAGATAAACATCTGCTCCAGAAGCAGTTAAACCTGCTACTAATGAATATTCAAACATATAGCTTGAACGGCGTGTGTCCTTTCCAATAACAACTTTACATTTTTCTTTTTTATCTTTTCCATAATACCATCCAAGAAAGCGACCAACCTGATATGCATGTTCTACGGTTAAATCTACGTTTGCTTCGCCACGGAAACCATCTGTTCCAAAATATTTACCCATCGTTTTTCTCCTGTTACCTATCGTTCTTTATTAATCTTATCTACATTCTATTCCTGTAATTTTGTAATATATCTACAAAATATAGAGTTGGCATGTACGGATACATTGATATTCAAAATCATATTCTCTGCCCGTATATCCGTACAAATGATTTCTCTATTACAGATATTTGCTTTTTAGCTTTAGTATCATAGCACTATTCATGACGTAATGCAACGATTGGATCTAAGTTTGCAGCTTTTACTGCCGGTAATAATCCAAATACAACTCCGATAACTGTGGAAAAGGCAATAGCAAGGATTACGGCCGGTATACTGATAGCAATCGGAACATTAGATATCTTTCCGATAATTTCAGCTAAGGCAATACCTGTAATCGTACCAATGATACCACCTAAACTTGTAAGTACCGCCGCTTCAGTTAAGAACTGGGCAAGAATTCTATTCTTTCTTGCACCAATCGCTTTTTTAAGACCGATTTCTCTTGTACGCTCTGTTACCGATACCAGCATAATATTCATAACACCAATACCACCAACTAACAAGGAAATACTTGCGATCCAAATTAACTGTTTATTCGTTGTTGCACTTACCTGCTGGCTTTCTTCCGCAGTCTCATTCATATTGGCTGCACGATACTTAATACTCTTACTTGTTACCGTCTCATTTAATAAGGTCTGCGCCGCCTTTCCAACGGATGTCATATTATCTGTTGAATCTGCAAGCAGCTTCGCATTCTGTGGCTCATCATACTGCTGCACAATATTCCAGTCAACATCTGGAATTACAACAATACCACTGGCACTTCCATCATTATATACATAGGTATAATAATCTTCCACCGAATTAATTACCGGACTAAATGCTGTTGATTCCTCAATAACACCGATAACGATAAATGGTTCTCCCTTAATATCAATTGTCTTTCCTACCGGGTTGGCGTCTCCAAAAAGAGAATCGGCAGCTACACTATCTATTACCGCAACTTTACGATACTTTTCATAATCGCTGTCTGTAAATCCTCTTCCTCTTTTCATAATGTATCCACAAGTCCCAAGATAATGGGAATCTGCTCCGATAAGCTGTCCACCTGAAAGTGATGTATCATTATAGTAAATGTAGTCAACCTGTGTACGGGATACATATAAAGATGCATCTTTTACATGGTCAATATCTGCAAGCTGCTGGCGCATATCGTCATCAAGAACCGGGATTCCTTTTGGAATTCCATATTCCATCTCTGCCGGATAGTTTCCTTCTTCTGTAAGCTGCACTGTTGTCGTGTTCGTTCCTGAACCAATCAGGTTTTTCTTAATCTGTTCATTTGTTCCTTTGATTGTTGATACGATAGCAATAATTGCTGCGATACCAATAATGATACCTAACATTGTCAGGAAGGAACGTAGTCTGTGACTCCACACACCCTGAAAAGATAATCTTATATTTTCAAGCATTGTTCTTCCTCCTAATAAATCATTTCGCTATCGTCTTCCGAAATTTTTGTCTTTACTCCTTCTCTTAAATTCTTTCCATAAGGGAAGGCAATATTATCGTCTTCTGTAACACCTGAAACAATTTCGATATATTGTCCATTCATTGTCTTTCCAATCGTTATATACTGTTTTTTCAAGCGTTTTGTCTTCTTATCTCTAAGATACACATAACTCTTCTTATCTTCTGTTCGAATATACGCTTTCTGAAGATATACTGCGTTTTCGTTGGCCGTTCCCATAGATTTCGAACTGTAAGAAACTTCAACACTGCCTCCAGGACTTAGCCCATCTGCATCTTTTATAAATGCAACGATTGGATAATAGGAACTGTTTGGATTAGATACATCTCCGCCATTACTACTGTCTGCTGTAGGAAAATCAGAAATTTCTTTTACCTCTGCAGTATATTCATCTCCAGTATCACTTGATACACATTTGATCGTTCCACCGACCTTTACACTATCAAGTTCCATCTCGCTGATTGATGTTTTTACATACATTCCATCTGCAGCTTTTACCACGATTGCGGCTGAACCATCCGTTGGAAGTGTTCCCTTGCTGTACGCTGTCGTTACTGTTCCGGCAAGCTTTGCCTTTACTGTTGCCTTATCTACTTCTGCCTTAGCTTCTTTATAACTAATCTGTGCATCATGAAGATCTTCTTTGGCCTGTGCGATATCATCTTCCTTATCAGAAATCGCTGCTTTTAACTCCTCGGCTGTATAGCCGTTATCATCTCCGCCGCTGCTATCTGTTCCGTCATCTATACCATCGCCAGAGCCTGAACCTGAACCATCATCGGAGCCACCTCCATTATTATCATCTCCATCATCACCAGTATCTGCACCTTTTACAATCAGTGTTCTTGAAATCTGCTCTTTTGAAATTCCTTTTACATTCTTTACCTGTGCTGTGATTGTTACAGAAGAAGACGGCTCTCCCTCGTCCACATACAGCCAGACACCTGACTTTGTTTTTGTGATTGTCGTATCTTTTGAGATATTATCACTAAGCTTCCATGTAACTTTACTCTGATCAATACTCTTTCCATCTTCTGTTACAACGGTAAGCAGACATCCATTTCCTGCGGTTACCCTCTTACGATTCTGTTTAAACTTAATCTTTTTGTCTGTAGAAGGAGTTGTTGGATTTTCATGTTCTGTAGTTGGCTTCGATGGGTCATCTTTCTTCACCTTACTCTTTAAATAAGAGATGGTATATCCTGTCCCATCTGCTAATTCTACTGTAAACTTGCTGGAGGAAGTAATCTCTAATGTATTTGCATTCTCTGTATTCTCATTGTCATAATCTTTTTCTGATGCGTACTCAATAAACTCGGCATTAATACCCTTTTTAATCAAGTCATTCAATAAAGAACCGCTGATTTTTCCACCTTTTTGTAAATAGAAAATGTATTTGCCGTTGGAATCTTTTTGTCCATCCTCTAACTTATCTGCTTTTAAATCTTTGTATGCAGGTCTTATAGTTAAGTTGTCGAAATCTGACACTTTATATAATCCATCTTCCTCTAAATCTGTAAATACTCTGTCTGGATTATATTCATATCTGTTCTTTTCCTTGCCGTTTTCATCAAATTCAATAAACGTAGCATACTTTTTAGAATCATGTAATGACTTAATGACTGAACCTTTTACTCTTCCGTTAACGTTCAGATAATAAATATAGGCATTGCCAGCAGAAGAACCATCTCCACTAGAACTGTCTCTTTCACTGACTGATTCTATCGAATTATGTAAAGTTCTTGAATCTCCACCTTCGTTTAACTTATTAACTGTATAATTATCGTTATCATAAACATTAACTTTTGTGTCTGGCGAAAGCTCAAATGTTGCAATTGGATTCTTAGATTCTTCCGATTTATATGAGCGGAACTCTGCATATTTTCCTTCAGAAATAAGCTTCTTGACAAACGCTCCACTAATCGTTCCATTTTTTGTAAGTGTGAAAATAAGTGAATCATCTTCTTTTGTTCCTGCACCGGACGTTGCAGCTTTATCTGCTTCACTATTAACATGATCCCGTAAAACTAACTTTGTCTCTCCAGAGCCGGAGCCACTCTCGGAACCCGAACCACTTCCGGAACCACTCTCGGAACCTGAGCCACTTCCGGAGCCACTCTCGGAACCTGAGCCACTTCCGGAGCCACTCTCGGAACCTGAGCCACTTCCGGAGCCACTCTCGGAACCTGAGCCACTTCCACTTTTAGAGACAGCATTCCCACTCTGTACTTTAACATCAGAACTTGTACCCTCTGTATTTCCATTCGCTTCTGCCACAAGATAACTAAGACTTGTTCCCTTAATAGCAGAAAGATTCACTGAGGCATTCATAACATCACTGTTTCCCGTATTTACGGCACCAACTGTTTTTGTATTTTTAAGCTTTTTCAGCTCTTTTTCCATCTCGGCGATTTCCATTTTAGAAGACTGTATCTGAAGTTTTTGTAATTTCAAATCCAATTCTTTCTCAGAGACATTATATTTTAAAAGAATATCTCCTTTCTTTACTTTATCGCCCTTTTTTACATAGACTTTCTTTACCTTCTGTCCACCATCAATATGAACTTCCTGTATGTAGTCTGAAGTAAGAGTTCCCGTAAGAGAAGTATCTGTATCAAACCAGTCCGAACTGTTCAGCATACTTACCGGGAATACTTTTACTACTGTTTTGTTTCTATTTCTTATAACGACAATGGAAGTAATCCCCACTGCCATCACAAGAACCAGCGCTACTGCAAGTAGTATCTTTTTCTTTCCCTTCAAATCAGATCTCTCCTTCCCACTCTTTTACGCCAAAGTCCTGTTCGATTTCTGAAAATACTGTATCATTCTTCGCTTCTTTTTCACTCTGAACTTCGGCCTGCTGCTTTTCTTTTCTTTCCTTGTCTTCCACAATCTCTCCATCAAAAATATGGAGTACTTTCTTCGCATGATTCGCAATATTGGCATCATGCGTAATCATAATAATCGTTACTCCCTCTTCATTCAATTGCTGGAACAGATTCATTACCTGAATACCAGAACGGCTGTCCAGTGCTCCTGTTGGCTCATCCGCAAGAATAATCTTTGGATTATTTACCAAAGCTCTTGCGATTGCTACTCTCTGCTGCTGTCCGCCAGAAAGCTGACTCGGTCTAAAATGTACTCGCTCTGCTAGCCCTACTCTCTTTAATGCCTGAAAAGCAATTTCCTTTCGCTTTTTTACCGGCACTCCTGCATAACTTAACGGAAGGGCTACGTTGTCAAGTGATGTCTGTTTTGGAAGAAGATTGAAACTCTGAAATACAAATCCCAAAGTATTCAAACGTAAATCCGACAGGCGGTTCTCGTTATAATTAACAATAGATTCCCCTTCTAAAAGAAATTCTCCCTTTGTCGGACGATCCAGGCAACCGATAATATTCATCAGTGTTGTCTTTCCAGAACCAGAAGGTCCCATAATTGCCACATATTCGCCCTCATCAATAGAGATATTTACATCTTTAAGAACTGGTATGACAATCTTATCCTGTAAATAATTCTTATAAATATGTTTTAGTTCCAAAAGCATATGCTATATGTCCTTTCCTGACGGGAATCCTTATTCCCCAAAGTCCGCAATATCACTATCACTTGTTCCACTGTTACCAGAATCTGAGCTATCACTTCCAAAATCTGCACCGTCACTCAGACTTCCATCATCAGAGCTGTCATATGTATCCGCACTATCACTGTAATCTGAATAATCCTCTCCCACATCTGAAGTATCTTCAGATGCATCTGAACCAAATGACTCTGCATCATCATTCTCCTGCTCATCTCCATAACCAGATGTATTATCTTCCGGACTTACCTTTGTAACTTTCATGCCTTCTTTTAATGTACTGTCGTCACATGCAATGTAATCACTTGTTTTAAGGCCGCTCTTTACTTCATACTCATCAAGATTCTCATCGTACTCTCCAACCTGAATCTCATGAAGCTTTAACTTATTATGAGAATCGAGCCATACATAGTATTTGTTATTATTTTTCTTTATGTAAGCAGATGGCAGCCACATACCCTCTTTCTGCTCGTCCTGTCCATTATCCTGTTCTATAAGGACATGCTGTCCCATCATCAAATCCTTATCATTATCTAACTTCACATAAAAGTTATACTTAGAGGCAGTTTCTCCTGTACTGCTTTCATCATCTGTATAGCCATCTGAATAATCAGAGCTGCTGTCACTGGTATCATCTGCCGTCGTATCCGTCTTAATGCTGCTGATTGTTCCTTTCCAGGTCTGGGAATTATCCACTCTTGAACGAACAATAACTGGATCTCCCTCGTTAAGACTCCATACATTCGTCTCACTGACAGTTCCCTTAATTCGGTAATTACCTACCGCAAGAATTGTCATGTAAGAGGAATCATCTGAACTTCCATCACCAGAATCCGAGCCGTCATCCGAACTATCATCCGAAGAGGAAGTCTCTAAAGATGCATTTACTTTCTTTACAAGACCATTCATCTTACTTTTTACTGTTGCATCTTTAATGTTCTTCTCTAACAACTTAATTGACTCTTTATTGGACTTAATCGTATACTGATCTTTTTTAATTGTTGTCTGAGCCGTTAAAATCTGTGTCTGAAGCTGAATCTTCTCACTGGCACTTGCAGACTTCAAATCAGACTGATAAGACTTAATATCCTTTGTCAACTGTGTAATCTCATTCTGTAAAGTCTCCTGCTCAAGTTCTTTCTTTTCTTTAGAAAGCTTTAACTCCTGTGTGTTGTACTTAAAGAGCTTATCTCCCTTCTTTACCTGATCCCCTACATTAACATAGCGTTTCTCTACAGATAAATCAGACTGTAATGTAATCTTCCATGACTTCTCTGCATCAACAGTTCCTGTATAACGGTTATTCGCACCACCAGCAGTTCCCAGTCCTGTAATCTCACGAACAGACTCCACATAAGCCTTGCCCTCACTTGTTCCTCCGATATTGCGAATCACAAAAAAAACAACAGCGATCACTATGACTGCTGCCGTACCACAGATAAGCGCCAGCTTCTTCTTGGAAAACTTCTTCTTCTCCGGCTCCTGCAAAATAATGGCATCGTCATCGCTTAACAGACTTTCTTCCTCTTCCTTAGTACCTTCAAGCTTCTCCGTACCACCAGATTTTTCCTCTTCTTTCTTCTTGCGATGGAAAAATCCCCGTTTCTTCTCTGGCTTCTCTTCTTCCTGTAACTCTTCTAATTCTTTATCATATTCGTCTTCATCGAAATTACTGTCATCCTCGATATATCCCATATCGTCCTCATACAGATTGATTTCTTTTTTCTTTTTCCTGTGGAAAAATCCTTTCTTCTCTTCCTTATCATTTGTGGATGAATCTAAATTCGTCTCATCCATAAATTCCTGCCCATTCTTCTTCCGAAACATAACAACCTCCTTAATATCTTTTATAAAAAGCCTAGAGTATGTTTGAAAAATCATTCCTGCAATCTGCACGCCCCAATTTGCATTTTTCAAACACGCTCTGGCAAAGCTTTAAGATAGTCACTTGAAACTTATTTTGTTATGATAGCACAATTACTCTGAAAAATCATCAAACATCACAATAAATTAAAAGAATGTTCACAATTACGGAACATTTTTATATTCTGCATGTTCTGTAAAAAGAATCTTATTTAAAAATTCTTAAATCTGCCTGAGAATATTGTACCACATCTTCATTATACATGGTAGAAGGTTACTTTGACTTCTTAATATTTATTAAGAATATTTTTTGAATTCTTTCTACTATTTTATCCAATTATTTTACTCAGTAAAGCACCTAACAATTGTATGACGAAGTCTCTCACTTAATTTTCTAAAACATTTGACATTCTATTCTTTTTTCTTTATAATACATAGTGGATTTTTATGGTTTTCTTTACATTATAATAAATGTAAACCATTAATTTAGGAGGTAATTTGATGAATCAGGTATATGATGTTATTATTATTGGCTGCGGTGAAGCTGGTATTTATGCCGGTTACGAACTTAGTTTAAAAAATCCTTCCTTAAAGATTGGTGTTTTTGAACAGGGAAGGGATATTTATAAAAGAAGCTGCCCTATTGTAGCAAAAAAGGTAAAGCAGTGCATCAACTGTAAAGTCTGCGATACTATGTGCGGCTTTGGTGGTGCTGGTGCATTTTCTGACGGTAAATTTAACTTTACTACAGAATTTGGCGGCTGGCTTACTGATTATATGGATCATGATGAAGTTATGGAACTGATTCATTATGTAGATGATGTAAATGTAGCTCACGGTGCTACTACTAGCTATTTCTCTACAACAACTCCAGAAGCACAGGCTCTTGCAAAAAAGGCTCTTGAATTCGACCTTCATCTTTTACAGGCACAGTGCAAACATCTTGGTACAGAAAAGAATCTTATGATTCTTACAAATATTTATGAAGATTTAAAAGATAAAATGGATTTCCATTTTAATACTGCTATTTCTGAGATTAAAACCTGCTCAGAAGGTTATGAACTTGTAACAGAAAAAGGGGATGTCGCACGTTGTCAGTATTTAATCGCTGCTCCTGGACGAAGCGGTGCAGAATGGTTTGCAAACCAGTGTAAGAATCTTGGAATTAAGCTTATTAACAATCAGGTAGATATCGGTGTTCGTGTGGAACTTCCTGCACGAGTATTTGAACATATCACAGATGTCGTATATGAGTCAAAACTTGTCTACCGTACAAAACAGTATGGTGACAGCGTCCGTACTTTCTGTATGAATCCTTACGGACACGTTGTTGCTGAAAATGTAGAAGGAATTAACACGGTAAATGGTCATTCTTACTCTGATGCTTCTCTTCGCAGTGAGAATACAAACTTTGCCCTTCTTGTTTCCAACCGTTTTACAGAACCATTTGATGAGCCATATCGTTATGGTAAGCACATTGCTTCCCTTTCTAATATGTTAGCTGGCGGCGTGCTTGTACAGCGTTTCGGTGACCTGGTAAAGGGTATCCGTACAAATGAACATCGTTTAAGCCAGTCTTTCGTAAAGCCTACACTGACTGCTGCTGTTCCTGGAGATTTATCTTTGGCACTTCCAAAGCGTCAGCTTGATGATATTATTGAGATGATCTATGCCCTTGATAAAGTAGCTCCTGGTACTGCAAACTATGACACTCTTTTATATGGTGCAGAAGTCAAATTCTACTCTTCCCGTTTAGAGTTAAGCCACGAACTTGAGACAAAACTTCCTGGATTCTTCGCTATCGGTGATGGCG
The DNA here is from genome assembly GCF_000173975.1 of Anaerobutyricum hallii DSM 3353. Taxonomy (GTDB): domain Bacteria; phylum Bacillota; class Clostridia; order Lachnospirales; family Lachnospiraceae; genus Anaerobutyricum; species Anaerobutyricum hallii. The sequence continues at coordinate 123 of NZ_ACEP01000152.1, read as the reverse complement.
CAGGAACGACAAGAGGACTTGCACAGGCGGGGGCTTCCGGAATTAAGGCCGCAAGAGCGGTACTCGCAAGACTTTAAATCCTGATTTGCCGCAGGCAAAGAGACGCTCACAGTAAATAAAAGT
>NZ_ACEP01000153.1 GCF_000173975.1 Anaerobutyricum hallii DSM 3353 | reverse complement strand
TTAGTTTAGTTTAGTTTACGTACTACGTAAGTTAAATAAATATATTAGTTTAACGGGTCGGTTTTTTTACTTTGGTTTTTTTTCCCCTTTTGTATCCCCAAAGACAGACCCCAGAGAAGGAAAGACTCTATATTTGTGGCCTCGGAGCAAAGGTTGGATGCGAGCGCTTAAGCGAACATTCAACCTGCCGTGACTAAAGTCACAAATATAGAGTCTTTCCTTCTCTGGGGGCGTCTGTTGGTCTAAAGCAAAATTTCATACAATATCGCTATTAGGATACAGACGCCGCTTCCTGCGAAGAATCGGAGATCTGGTTTCCATTTTTCGTTGTTTTTGAAGATATTGTCGTTATCTTTCAGAATATTTTCGTTGTTTATTGTAGTTTCTGTTGTTTTTTCTGTTTTAGCAATCAGAAGGATAAGCCAGCCTGCGATTACTGCACTTAATATTGCTATGAGTCCTCCTATAATCAGGAGGCTTATTTCTATTTTCCCCTGTGTGTCTGTCAATGAGGGATTAAATAAGGTATAGCCTGCGATATTGCATTGTAAAATGGCCTGTATGGCATTACTTTTCTCGAAGCAGGTTATTATTACGGTAAATGCATTAAAGAGCATATGGAGCAATATGGAGACGCTCAAATTGTCAGTCAAGTAGATAACAATGGCAAATACCAGCCCCATAACAAATGCATAGCACATCTGATTAAAGTTCATATGCAGGAATGCAAATAACAGCGCTGAGATTATGATTGCCATCTTTTTATTACTTTTGTTCGCAATTCCACGGTAAATCATTCCTCGGAAAAGGAATTCCTCGATAATCGCCGGCAAAATAGCAACTACGACTAATGCTTCTACTGGTTTATTTACAATTGCCTGCAAAGAATCATCTAATAAGTTCTGAAATGCGATCATGGAACAGGCATTTACATAGTCTGCCATGATAAATAAAAATATCGCAGCAACTATAATAAGCCCAATACTCTTTAATGAAACTTTTCTCAAATGACAGTATTCCACTGGCTTTACATATGCATTCTGGCAAACCCAGAATACATAGAGCAATAATAATTCATTAAGAAGTATCGTTCCCTGATAACTTATATCAAGAGAATACATCATAAAAATAGTTATGATACAGCCTGCAATGCAGATTTCGATACGCCGTATATTTTTCTCCTGTATATTGGCCAGAAAAAACCATATCGCTATTGCTGCTATTATTCTTCCAAATGGAAGGATTGCAAGCACTGAATCCAGAACAGACCCCACTATATGCAGCAATACGATTGTAAACCATATTCTATTTGGATTTAAAAATTTTTGCTGTGACATTAGTCTATTCTTCCGTTAACTCGATTCCTGTTTTGCTTATTTTAATTTTCTTGCTCTTATATAAACGTCCAATTGCACGTTTGAATTCATTTTTACTCATTCCAAATTCGCTTCGGATATCTTCAGGCGCAGATTTATCGTGATATGGAAGGAATCCGTCATTCTCTTTTAATTTTTCTAAAATCTTTGCGGAGTCAACATCCATCTGTAAATATGCTTTTTCACGAAGACTTAAGTTAAGCTTTCCATCTTCTCTTACTGAAAGCACTCTTGCCTGTACTTTTTCTCCAATTTTTAACTTTCTGACGATTTCTTTATTCTGAAGCATACCATTATATTTATTATCTACTGCCACAAATACGCCGTATTCTGGGTTCTTTCCATATACCGTTCCTTCTACAATATCATCTGTCTTATATGGAGAATCTGTACGCAGAAAGTCATATACTTTCATCGTAGCACAAAGTCTGTCACTCTTATCAATATAGAGACCTACTAAATATTTCTCGCCCTTTTGTACCTTTACAACCTGTTCGCTGTAGGGAAGAAGTAAATCCTTTTCCAGTCCCCAGTACATAAATCCACCGATGTTATTTACCTGCGCTACCTGTAAAACGGCAAGCTCTCCTAACTGAAGCTTTGGCATATTTGTTGTCGCAATTTCTCTGTCTTTAGAGTCACGGTATACAAATACCTCTACCTCATCACCAATCTTTGCGTTCTGTGGAACCTGTTTCTTCGGGAGCAGTACACAGTCGCTCTTTCCATTTCTCTCTGGAGTATCAGAAAGATACACTCCAAAATCTGTTTTATGGTCAATATATAACTTCTGTTTTACGCCTAATTCTATCATTTACAATCCTTACTGTTATTGATATGGATTATTACATATCTAATCAGCTTTTCCTTTCTTAAATTTATTCTATATTCTCTTTGTTTTTCTCAATGTTTATTCTATACTTATTTTTTTAATTTTTATTTTGTTTATTGCTTTTTTATTTTAATATCTGAATACCTTGATTTTCACATTTTAAGTCATTGACTCATTTTTATCTATCTTTTTCTTTTGATATTCATTTTTGAATTACTGCATACTCTCTTTTTCTTAATCTTCTATAGTTTTTAAAGTCATTTCTACCAATGCAGCAATTTCACCATCTGGTTTTATATATTTTACCTTGAAAATATCTTCCTGCTGCTGTACAAATACCTGTATTGTTTCTTTAAACATGGCGGCTTTACGGTAATCAATCCGAACTTCTTTCGCACAGGCACCTTCTGGGAGAATATCTTCTGTCCACAAAGCATATACTGTATTATTTACATGATTATTACTATCTAAATACTGTTTTGTAACTTCGATTGGTTCGTATTCTTTCCACTCACCATCATCTGAAATCTTTCGATTGATTCTTACAGTTTTATCTGCATCCTTCTCCACATAAATATCAGCGATTTCCTTTGTGACTTTCATTGGAAGCATCTTCTGTGTATTCATCAGAATCCATATTGCCTCCGCAGAAACAATTGTCGCTCCCTGCTCGTCTATAATAGAATATCTTCTATATCCATAAAATCCTCGCATCTTATATGCCTGCGTTGTGACATCAATATATTCTGACATTCTTGGATGTCTTATAATCTTTACGTTCCACGCAATCAAATACCAGGCTCTATGGTTCTTCTGGTCTTCTTCCACACCTAATCCTAACTCTTCTGACTGGAAAGTTCCACAGTCCTGAAAATATTCTAAAATCTGATGCAGTCTTGCTATTCCTTCTCGGTCCACCTCACTGTAGCGAACCCGTATTTTCATTTCATACATATAATGCACCTTTTACTTTTTTATACTATATCAGGTATATTCGTTTTCCTGACAATGCCGTATTATCATAACATATTTTTTTTATTTTTTCATCAGATTTCTGTTTTATCTATCTTTATTTATCTATTTATTCTTTACGTAATCATTTCTTCATTTTTTCCTACTTTTCCCATATTACTTTTATTACTTTCTTTGCTTTATTATTTAATACATTTATTTTATCTACAAAAATTTTTACTTGATTCTCATCAGCCACTTCATATTCATCTGTCATTTACTGTTTTAACTCAACTAAATCCAGGCACTGTCAGCCCTAAAAGAGAGAAGCTATCCTATATTTGCAGTCTTAGCACGAGGATTAAATGCGAGCCAGAGGGCGAACATTCAACCCACAGTGATAGAGTCACAAATATAGAATAGCTTCTTTCATATCATCAGCCTGTTAATGAGTTAAATAATAAAAACTACATTAAACGATTCTTCTTCTCTTTCTCTTCTCTGATTAAAGTCTTCATCGCTGTCTCCACCGCTGTTGTCTCGCCAAAGAAAGCTAATGTAGTGATATGCTGTGGACAGCTTCCGTTAATCTCTACTGGATATACATTACTTGTCTTAAATGCGCGGTCTGCATAGTATAATACACCAGCAACCGTTGTCTGGAGCAGTCCTACTGCATCAAACTTTCTGCTTTTTAATTCTTCCCTGCTCTCTGCATTCATCTTACGGTAAAACATCTTCATTACTGAAGCACTTGGATTATAGATAATACGTCCTTCTGTCATTTTGAACCTCCACTATGTTTCGTACACATTCTTTTTAGTATAATTATTAATTATCATGATAGCATACTCATTATTAAGTAACAATGTACTTTCTTGCTGTTAGTATGTAATATCTTCCCAAGGTACAAAAAAAGGACACAATAATGTGTCCCTTCTCTTACAGCGCTACCAGGATTCGAACCTGGAAATGCTGGAATCAGAATCCAGTGCCTTACCATTTGGCGATAGCGCTATATTAACTGATTCTAAAAGAATCAAACGTGGGCAAGAGGATTCGAACCCCCGACCTTTTGGTCCGTAGCCAAACGCTCTATCCAGCTGAGCTATGCCCACAAAGTTCTTAAGATATGCCGGCGATCGGAATCGAACCGATACGGGAGTATAAGTCCCGCAGGATTTTAAGTCCTGTGCGTCTGCCAGTTCCGCCACGCCGGCATAAATGGGACCTACAGGACTTGAACCTGTGACCCTCTGCTTGTAAGGCAGATGCTCTCCCAGCTGAGCTAAAATCCCAAATATACTTATTAAATTTTAATTCCTTACGGAAACGACCCGGATGGGATTCGAACCCACGACCTCCGCCGTGACAGGGCGGCGCTCTAACCAGCTGAGCCACCGGGCCAAAATTATTCAAATAGAGTGGACCTTCAGGGACTTGAACCCCGGACCGATCGGTTATGAGCCGATTGCTCTAACCAGCTGAGCTAAAGGTCCCTAGAACAATCCAAATCAAACTAAATCAAAATTTAATTTGTGAAGCCGATGAACGGACTCGAACCGTTAACCTGCTGATTACAAATCAGCTGCTCTGCCAATTGAGCCACATCGGCACTCTATTG
>NZ_ACEP01000154.1 GCF_000173975.1 Anaerobutyricum hallii DSM 3353 | reverse complement strand
GTAATATTTCCGCTCACCGGCTACAGAGAGTTCTGCTGCTTCTGCTCTCTTTTTCTCCTTTTTGTACAAATTCCAAAGAACAATTACTAACAGAACCAACAATAGAAAGAACAGAAAAGATATTTCTCGTTCCTTTATATATCCCAATATCATACTCATTCAAAATCTGCCCCATTTATAAAATATTTAGCTATTTTCATTGAAATGTCCAACTATCCATTTATATGGTATCACAAGATAATGCAAAACTCAATATTTGACATTTTCTGATTTGCGAAGCAAAACTGATGTTCTCGAAGGGCAGCCGAGCAATAGAACCCCTATATGCCCTATTTCCTAATCACACTAATACAGGTGCCGAGACAGTCTACTTCATCCATTCGCCGAAGCAACATATCTTTCCCTCTTCCATTCAGGCATTTTAAACAGTACATTTCTCCTTCCATTTTAAAATAGCGGAAATAAGCTTTCATTCCATCTGTAAATACGGCACATTCTCCTAATTCAGGGAAACGATTCTCTAATAATATCCTGTCTCCTTTACAATATGCAGGAGCAAAGTTATTATTAGTAATCTCAATAGCCAGATAAACCTTTTTAATCATTGTGTATTCGTCTTCTACCGTACAGCTATTGTAATCAATACCATCTCCAATACGGCCTACTGGAATAAAACATGGGATTCTGTGTTTCATTTTACGCAAATTCAATCTTTCTTTTCTTGCTGCCTTACATTCAAGCCGGGCAACTAAACGAATAATTGCCTTTCCATGATTCCCACACTCTCTATAATTTTCAAGAAGTTCTTCCTCTATGCCCTCCTGTCCTTCTGAATTCTCCGCCTCTTCCTCTGTCGTACTCATATCTTTTAATAAATACTCAACGGTAACTTCAAGCGCACTTGCTAATTGAAAAGCAGTCGATACTTTTGGATCTTTTACTTTTCTATAATAAATATTACGCAATGTCTCAAATGGAACTCCAGAAAGTTCCGCCAAATCCGTAAGGGATATATCCCTCTCAATCATTAATTCTCGAATCTTATCACTGAACATCTTGTCTCCCACGGGTCATTACTGACATAACTTTTTAAAAACTTTTATAATTGTTATGTTATTCCTAATATTTTATTATGTCAATATACATATTAAAATGTAAAAGATAACAAAAAGGAAGGGGATATAATATATGTCTAACGTTTTTATTGATTTTGCGGGAATTTTCCATGTTAAAGATGACCTTTTCAGATTTATCGACACTATGGAAGATCATCAAAAAGTACTTATTTTTACTATAAACAGTGAAAATGATTTTAAAAATGTTTTACGCATCGAAACCTCAGGAATTCAAAAACTTTTGATGCAAATCGGAATTCCCGCTAATATGCTTGGTTTTTCTTACATAGTAACCGCATTAGAACTTATCGCACTTGATCCTGATTATTTAAACAACATTACAAAAGGGTTATATGTCGATGTTGCTAAAAAATGTTCGAGTACAGCCGCCCGGGTCGAACGAAACATTCGGCATGCGATTGAAATTGGATTTTTAAAAGGTGATTTAGAAGAGATTGAGAAAATTTTTCATTGCTCCTCTTATTCAGATAAAGGAGCTCCAACGAATTCTAAGTTCCTTGCGGAGGTTTATTATTATATGGTGAATAATGAATTGTAGTTTACTGCTCCATTCGGTAAGCAAATGGCTAAACAGACGAATCCATGAAATAAAATAATCCATATCTGCGACTAAAGTCACAG
>NZ_ACEP01000155.1 GCF_000173975.1 Anaerobutyricum hallii DSM 3353 | reverse complement strand
TTAGAACAAATACAACCGTGGGACACACGGGGATAGCTCGCTTATGCTTAGCACAGTAGTGTTATCGAACGAGAACCAAACTTGCTGAGGTGGGGGAGGATGTCACATTATAATCAGTTATGACTATAACTATCATGTATTAGAGCGTGTTTAAACACGCTTCAGTATAATAGCAAACTAATGTACTGACCAGTTATATAAAACAAACGAAAACGAGGATCTATTTATGAAAAAGATAACACGAACCACCGGCCTGAAAGGAACACTCACCGTTCCCGGAGATAAATCAATCAGCCACAGGGCCATTATGTTCGGCTCTCTCTCTGAGGGAACAACTACGATTCATGGCTTCTTAAAAGGGGCTGACTGCCTTTCTACCATTGATTGCTTCCGCAAGATGGGTATTTCTATTGAAGAAAAGGACGAAACCATTTATGTACATGGAAAAGGGCTTCACGGACTCAGCAAGCCAGAAGAGACTTTAGATGTCGGCAACAGCGGTACAACAACCCGCCTTATTTCCGGTATTCTTGCCGGTCAGGATTTTGATACTGTTTTAAGTGGAGATGCTTCTTTAAATTCCCGCCCTATGGGAAGAATCATGAAACCTCTCTCCATGATGGGAGCTGATGTCACAAGCATTAACAATAATGGCTGTGCACCTCTTTCTATTAAAGGACATACTTTAAATGCCATTCATTATGATTCTCCTGTCGCTTCTGCCCAGGTAAAATCCTGCGTTCTTCTTGCCGGATTATATGCAGAAGGAACGACAAGCGTCACAGAACCTGCTCTTTCAAGAGATCACACAGAAAGAATGCTCCGTTCCTTTGGTGCAGATATCGTATCGGATGGAAACACCTGTACCATCACTCCGCCAGAGACATTACATGGACAGCATATCGAAGTTCCAGGAGACATTTCTTCTGCTGCATTTTTCATCGTAGCTGGTTTAATTACTCCAGATTCCGAAATTACAATTAAAAATGTTGGCATTAATGATACTCGTGCTGGAATTTTAAAGGTATGTCAGGACATGGGTGCAGACATCACTTTATTAAATACCCGCGAAGAAGGCGGGGAGCCTGTTGCTGATCTTCTTGTAAAAACAAGTAAACTTCACGGAACTGTTGTGGAAGGAAGCATTATCCCTACTCTTATTGATGAACTACCTGTCATTGCCCTTATGGCCTGCTTTGCAAAAGGAAAAACCATCATCAAAGATGCTCACGAACTTCGTGTAAAAGAATCCGACCGTATCGCGATCATGACAGAGAACTTAACTGCGATGGATGCCGATGTTATTGATACCGATGACGGATTTATTATTAACAGCCGCTCAGAAGAGTCTATTCCTGTTCTTCATGGAGCCGAAATCAACTGTTCTATGGATCACCGTATCGCCATGACATTTGCCATTGCAGGACTGAACGCCGATGGCGAAACCATGATTACTGATTCTGATTGCGTGGATGTTTCCTATCCGGGATTTTTTGCACAATTAGAGGCTTTAAACAACTAATAGAAAGATATTTTTCCAAATATGTGTCACCATTTATGAGAAAGGAATACTATGAGAAAATTAAGAAAAATCTTACTTAGCACCATCTTTGCACTCACTGTCAGCACTACTTTTTTTGCAAATACAGCTGGTACACAAACAGTAACTGCTGCATCTGGTACTGCTGTCACATTTAAAAGAAAAGTAATCGCCTACCGAACAGGCTCTGTTTACAACTTCGTTCCTATGGGAAATGCAGCTGATAACCGCCGGGCATTAAATCTTTTAATGGAAGGAAATGAAAAAAAGGTAATCAATATCAATAATAATGTTCATATTGATACTTATTTGCGTCCGGGAAATAATACAACAATCAACGCTGGCAAACATACCATCACCTCTGATAAAGGAGTTATTATCAACGATCCAACTGCTGCTTCCTACACAAACTTTAAAAACCTTACAATCAACGGCGGCATCTGGAAGAATTCTTCCTCCAGTGGATTAGCTGGTACTATGATGCGTATCAGTTATGCCTCAAACATTTCTATTAATAATGCTACGGTATATACTAATTATAAGGGACATGGAATCGAACTCATTTCCTGCAGCAATGTCGTAGTTAATAACTGTACCCTCAAAGCACAGGGCAAATGCTCCAAAACCTGCGTGGAAGAACAGTTACAGATTGACCTGTCAAGCCCGACTACCGCACCTGGCCTTTACCGTCTTAGTAAAAAGCTTTGCAACGGTACACCATGTAAAAATATCACCGTAAAAAACTGTACGATTCAGGGTGCCCATGGTATTTGTGCTAACTTTGCAGGCGCAGGCAATGAAGCTAAGTACCGTAAAGCCAGAAATTATCATTCCAATATCACCATTGAAAATTGTAACGTTACTGGAATCTCGGCAGAAGCTATTGCTCTTTTCAATACAAAAAGTGCCACAGTAAAAAACTGCCGCATCACAACCAAAACACCAAAAAGCCGCAACTCCTATTCTGTCGGCCTGGCTGTTGCCTACCAAAAAGGCTCCGCTCCAAAAGCAACTACTAAAAATGTTATCAGCCTTATAAATAATACTGTAAAAGGCGGACAGCAGGGTATTTTTGTACGCTCTAACGCTTCTAAAAAATTAGGAACTGTTATTGTCAGTGGAAATACTGTCTCTGCGAAAAAAGGAAAGAAAAATGCCATTAAGGTATTGTCCGCTAAAAAGGTGAAAATAGCAAAAAATAAAACGAAAAAATGGTAAGAGAATTCTGATTTGCTGCAGGCAAAGGAGACGCCCG
>NZ_ACEP01000156.1 GCF_000173975.1 Anaerobutyricum hallii DSM 3353 | reverse complement strand
TACCCTCTATTTGTGACTTTAGTCGCGGCGGTTTGGATGTTCGCTTATGTGCTCACATCCAAACCTTGCTCCGAGGCCGCAAATAGAGGGTATTGTTTTCCTTCTCGGGCTGTCTTTTGTTTGAATTAAATAGGGTATTGTCTCTCTTTGGGGGCGTCTCCTTGCCTGCGGCAGGCCAGAATTTGCCATAGTGTATATAGAAATTTCGGGTTACAAGCAAATATATTTACAAAAGTAAAAATAAAGTCAAAATTATGCCTAAAAATTCACCAAAATATTTGGATAAATTGAAAGAATGTAAAAATATAAGCCATATTTTTATTGACAATCTAAAAGGGAGAATTTATAATAGAAAATAGTTACGGGAGGGATAAATTATGAGAAAGGTAATTGATGACCCACGCCTTATGGTTCGGGTATGCGATTTATATTATAATCAGGGTATCAGCCAGCAGCAGATTGCCAAAGACTTGAATTTGTCCAGACCTACGGTGTCGAGGGTACTGGCACTTGCCAGAGAACAAGGCATTGTAAAGATTAGCATTTCGAATGTAGATGCAGTGGAACATTGGGAACTTGAGCGTAAGCTTGAGAAAGAGTATGGACTTCAGGAAGTGATTATCGTTGGGGAGAATTCTTCCGAGGATAAGATGAAGGAAGCATTGGGAGAGGCAGCAGCCAGATATCTGGAGTATACAATTAAGGACGGGAATACCGTGGGAGTTTCTATGGGTTCTACCTTATATGAAGTTATTTCCCATGTGATGCATCCGGAAGCGAAGAGAGTTACTTTTGTTCCTATAGTTGGTGGTGTCGGAAGAGTTCGTATGGAACTTCATGCGAATAGCCTGGCAGAATCATTGTCCCGTATATATGATGGAAAGTTTGTACCACTACATGCACCCGCGCGTGTTTCAAGCAGGAATATTCGAGAGGAGCTTTTGAAAGAAGAGACTTTATTACCGGCGATACGTTTGACACAGAAACTTGATATTGCTGTAGTTGGTATCGGTTATCCGAATGAGAAGTCAGCAATCATGGCAACGGGATATTTCAAGGAGAATGAGATTGATTCTCTGATTAACCGTAAGGTTGCAGGAGAACTGTGTATGCAGTTTTATGATATTAAGGGAGATACTTCTCCATATGAAGATGATAATAATGTAATTGGAATGGATATAAGTAAGCTTCGTACCGTTCCACGCTCCATTGGTATTGCCGGAGGTATTGAGAAGCTCCGAGCTATCAGAGGAGCGATTAATGGTCATTATATTAACACGTTAATTACAGATATCCAATGTGCGGAGGCACTGATATCTGAATAAGATATGAGGATGAGACGGATTTGTTTCAGAACTCATATGAATATATTTTAGTTATATTTAATTCATGTTTTTAATCAAGGGGGTAAATGTCATGGATGAAATTCTTAACCTGTCAATTAACGAGATGCCACAAACTGAGTTTGATTGTTCTTGTGGAAAGCACCACAACTTTAGTGTACATGATATGTCAATCCGTAAAGGAGCGATTGAAGATTTACCTAAGATGGCAGAGCCATTTAAAGATGGTAAGATTCTTGTAGTATTTGATAACCATACTTATAAAGTAGCAGGTAAGAGAGCGGTAGAACTGTTAAAAGAGAATGGCTTTAATGTTAAGGAACTGTTATTTGACACAGGAGATGACATTTTAATTCCAGACGAGAAGACTCTTGGAAGAATAGTACAGGAGCAGGATTTAGATACAAGCCTTATGGTAGCAGTTGGTTCTGGTGTTATCAATGACTCCGTTAAGTTCGTAACTTCCCGTTCCGGACTTCCTTATATCATTGTTGCAACAGCTCCATCTATGGATGGATATGTTGCAGATGGCGCACCAATCTTTTCACAGGGATATAAGTATTCTCCAGTAGCACATCTTACATACGGACTTGTTGGAGATACAGATATTTTAAAGACTGCACCACAGGATTTAATTCAGGCAGGTTACGGTGATGTTGTTGGTAAGATTACTGCAATCGCTGACTGGGATTTAGCAGTTAAGGCAAATAACGATTATCGCTGTGATACCTGTGTTACATTAGTTAACAGAGCATTGGACAAATGTTTTGCAAAAGCAGAAGGATTAAAGGACAGAGATCCAGAATCACTTGGAGCTTTATTAGAGGCATTAACATTAACAGGTGTTGCTATGGCATTAGTTAATATTTCCCGTCCAGCATCAGGAGCAGAGCATATGTTGTCTCATTTCTGGGAGATGGACTACATTGCACGCGGCTTAAATCCAAATCACCATGGTATTCAGGTTGGTGTTGCAACTCCAATTATTGCACGTTTCTTTGAAGAATTAGCAGATATCCTTCCAGAAGGAACTGGAGCACTTTGCCCTCCTCACGAAGAGATTGAGGCACTTTTAGCAAAAGGCGGTGCACCAACAAGTCCAAAGGATATCGGTATCAGCAAAGAACTGTTCCACGACAGCTTACTGAAGGGATACACAGTACGTCCTCGTTACTCCATCATGCAGTTCGCAAAGGATAACGGCCGTCTGGAAGAAATCGCAGATAAGATTACAGAAGAGATTTACGGATAAAAAATAATAAATGCACTCTCGGAGTCTTAAGGTATTTCTAGCTATAACTGGATTTGGAATCATAATTTTAGATATATAAAATCAAGTATGAGTATTCAGTATTTTAGATATAAAAATTATAAAAGCAGGTATAAATATTTATCTCAGTCGAGAAGACTCCCACCTCTT
>NZ_ACEP01000157.1 GCF_000173975.1 Anaerobutyricum hallii DSM 3353 | reverse complement strand
GTATCCCAATGATGAACAGAAGATTTTGTTTGCTAAGACTTTTGGCTGTGTGAGAATGGTATACAATCATTGGCTTGATAGAAAGATCAGGCAGTACGAGGAGAACAAGACAAACGTAATATATACCATTTGTGCAAAAGAAATGGCTGCAATGAAGAAAACAGAAGAATACAGATTTTTAAAGGAAGCAGATAGTATTGCATTACAATAATCGCTCAGGCATCTTGATACGGCATTTCAGAACTTTTTTAAACAGCCGAAAACAGGTTTCCCAAGGTTTAAATCAAAAAAGCGGAATAAAAACAGCTATTCCACAGTTTGCATCAATGGGAACATAACTATATCTAATGGATATTTGAAATTACCTAAGATTGGCCAAGTCCGCTTAAAACAGCACAGGATTATTCCAGAGGAATACAGCCTCAGATCTGTAACAGTAAGTCAGACATCAAGTGGAAAATACTATGCAAGTATCCTTTTTGAGTATGAAGACCAAGTACAGGAAAAAGAGATGCAAAAGTTTTTAGGTTTA
>NZ_ACEP01000158.1 GCF_000173975.1 Anaerobutyricum hallii DSM 3353 | reverse complement strand
GCTTCTTGGAAAAGATAAGCCTTTCTATCTGGGGTACTGTCCTATAGAAAGTAATAACTCCATGTTGATCTGTATTGTGAAAAAAAGTGTTGTTGATAATGTGATGAGAAATTACCAGAAAACAGTGCTTTTTACAACAATACTGATGGGAAGTTTTATCATTTTGCTCTTTGCCGGATTGTTTTACAGTATTTCAAAACTTAATATTGCAGACCAAAAAGCAGAATGTGAAAAAAGAAATAGTGAGCTTCAATTACAGACAATGAAGGAAATGGAAGCGGCAAATAAAAAACTGAAAAAGGCAAAGAATATTGCAACAGAAGCTCTGCAGACAGCTGAAAATGCAAATAAGGCGAAAACAGATTTTCTGTCGAATATGTCACATGATATTCGTACACCTATGAATGCAATCATTGGTATTACGTCACTGATCAGACATGATGCAGGTGATAAGGCGAAAGTAACAGAGTATGCAGATAAAATAGATACATCATCACAGCTTTTGTTAGGAATTATTAATGATGTTTTGGATATGAGCAAAATTGAAGCCGGGAAAACTGTTTTTAAATACACGGATTTTTCTATTCTGGATTTTATACAGGAAATTGATCATATGTTTAAGATACAGGCAGAAGAAAAAAATCAGACCCTTCAGTTTACAAAAGAAAACATCCTGCACGAGTGGGTGAATGGGGATCGGGTGCATCTGATGCAGATTTTCAGTAACTTGCTTTCTAATGCAGTGAAGTACACACAGAAGGGCGGAACAATTGAAGTAGAAAGTGAACTGGGGCAGGGAAGTTGTTTTGAAGTTATTATGAATCTGAAAGTTGTAGAAAACCGATCAGTTTCTCTGGAGCCACAGGCAGAAAAAGAGGAGTTGGATAAAAATATCCTAAAAGGAATGCGATTCCTGTGTGCAGAAGATAATGAGCTGAATGCAGAAATTTTGATAGAACTATTAAAGATTGAGGGGGCAGAGTGTACTATCTGTGAAAATGGAGAAAGACTTCTTAATACATTTGAACAGTCTGCTCCAGGGGATTATGACATGATTTTAATGGATGTGCAGATGCCTGTCATGAACGGCTATGAGGCAACGAAAGCAATCCGCAGAAGTACACATAAACTGGCAAAGACGATTCCAATCGTTGCCATGACCGCCAATGCATTCTCAGAGGATATACAACATTCTTTAGCTGCCGGTATGAATGCACATATTTCAAAACCAGTGGAGATGAAGGTTTTAAAAAAGACAATAAGAAACATAAAATTTGGTGAAGGGGGGTATCGAAACGCAGGTCACTGAATAGTAATAAATAGGTTTGATGCGACAGATGCTGTTGAACGGATGAATGAAGTGGATGCTGACAGGTATGATCTGATTTTCATGGATATTCAGATGCCTAAAATGGATGGTTATATGACAACCAGAGAAATTCGTACTCTAAAGAACAACAAGAAGGCCAATATTCCAATCGTTGCCATGACTGCAAATGTGTTGAGGAATTAAATAATTTGCATAAAGAAGAACATTTTCTCTTTTTATCTATAAGAAATAATGTTATAATGTGCTTGGAAAACAAAAAGATAAAATGGAAAGAGGCAAATTATGAACATTGAAGAAAAGTTAGAGATTCATGACTGTCCATTATGTGACGGTGGTGCGTTATTAGAAGAAGAAGGCGGCTGTGGTTATTATGTAATGTGTTTAGAATGTGGATGCCAGTCCGTAACGATTGACTTCCATTCTGAAGAAGAACGTCTCGAAGCAGCGAAAAAGACTGTAGATTTATGGAATGCCGGTAAGGTAATTTCATGTAATCCGGGAGAATGATATAAAGTACAATATCATAAGAACGTAAAAGGCATAAGCCGTACCGAAAAAATCTTGATAGTCTGGATACAGGCTATCAAGATTTTTTTATTTTAATTTTATTCCCAGAGGGAAAGTTGTATCTTTACCTATGGTAATTTCAATTCTTATCTATACCAAAATTGAAGTATCTCATATTTCCATCGATTTGGTGCTAACACAGGATATTTTCCAAAATAAATTTTAACAGTCTGAGATTTACCTGGTTTGATATTTACTTTGACGTTTTTCTTCTTTACTGGTTTCATATCGTCCCATGCATCATCAAAAAACAGCGTTGTTTTAAGCTGTACTTTTGTAATAGTGCGTTGGCTTTTGTTTGTAAATTTTATTTTTACATAGCATTTACCGCTGTAGCTGTCATAAATTAACCCGGCTTTTTTAGATTTTAGCTGGTCATAGGTAGGGGCTGGGCTTTTTACAGTTATTCGGATGCTTTGTTTTTTGCCGTTGATAACAGCACTTATAGTTGCTTTTCCTGGCTTTTTTGGAATTAATTTCTGACCAGATACTTTTATGATTTTTTTATTGCTGGACTTAATTTTTTTAATACTTGGTTCTTTTCCATGAACGGTTACAAAATCTCTCATGAAGTAGTGATAACCCATGAGCATTGTCCCCTTCTTTTTCTTTATAAAAGCAGTTGATTTTTTTACAGTAATATCAAGTTTTTTGACAATAGTTTTATACTGGATGGTTAGTGTTGCCTTTCCTGCTTTCATCGCCTCTATTTCAATACCGATATCCATATTTGGATGATAGTTGGCAAAATCAATATTATATTTGTCAATAACTTTTAGTACGGAAGGATTAGAAGAAGTGGCAGATACTTTTGATGCAGGGATTTTTGAAAGGTCAGGATCGCTAATTGTAGCGACAATAATGTTTGTGTGTCCTGGATAAACATTTTTTAAATCAGCAAGGCTTTTCGTATTTAACCACATATTTAAAAAGTAAGAATCATCTGTCTGAGCATGAACCTGTGTTGGAATAACGAAACTCAGGCACAGAAGTAAAAGTGGGATAAGTAGAAAGATTCGCCGGATCCGAAAGGCAAAGTATAATTGGTTCTTTAATTTCTGTTCTCTTTTTTTGTTTAACATTTTCATTTCCTCCTTTTATGAAATATTTAGATGAGAGTAAAAACTTCATTGTTGTGGTCTTATAGCAAAGAAAGATGGATTATATAAGTGTTATAACTGCCCATACTCTTATCAGAGCAAACAGAATAGCCAGTACGCCAATTCCAAAAAACAACAAACTAAGAAAATGGCTTCCTCCACCTGTTATCTCTTTCAAGGTTTCTGTCACATCTGCTGGATTTTTTGGATTATAATATCCAGGACATTCTTTTCCAATAGGATATTGATCTGTAGAACTTCCCAGGCGGGTATGATATTCATATTGCTGCCCATTTACCGTATATTCGTAGACCGGAGTATAAGAGGTAACAGAAATCCTGCTTTCTGGACCTTGTTCGTTGGAATTGGTTTCTTCCCATTCATTTTTTTCGACTTTGATTACACGCAAAGTAGTACGTCCGGTGTAACGTTGCTGATATTCCTCATTTTTTTTCGTTGCATTGTCCCATAATTTTTTCCCAAACCAAATAAATAGCAATCCCAAAAGCAGTGGGATTACTGCTAATGTAAAAGAATAAATATAAAAATGTTCCATAATTTTCCTCCGTTTTGCATCATGTACTCTGGAAATCAGTAAAAATAGTTGCC
Organism: Anaerobutyricum hallii DSM 3353; assembly: GCF_000173975.1. Taxonomy (GTDB): domain Bacteria; phylum Bacillota; class Clostridia; order Lachnospirales; family Lachnospiraceae; genus Anaerobutyricum; species Anaerobutyricum hallii. Next base: position 2,407 of record NZ_ACEP01000158.1, on the reverse strand, counting down.
GTATGTAAATAGAGCGCTTTTAGAATACACCCTCGTTTAGATAATGCAGATCGTAAGAAGATGTATAGTTATAAATCATTTCATAGTAATTTGATAAAATAGTTCTTACACTTTTATTATATAAAAATTCACATAGAAAGATAGTGCCTTACAGTCACCATTTTGATTTAGAGTGTATTTAAATCCCCCACAAATTATAATGCACATCTTACAGAAAGCATTTTTTAAACACGATCTGGTGTTCTCTGTAAATAAATCTATAAGTTAACTTATAAATTAAATTTATGATTTGTGCCATAAATGAAGAAAATAGTGACTGTCGGATACTGGAAGAGATAAGTGCTTTTGTGATAAACTATATTTATTCAGGACTGTACGATTTTTATTCATCGCATGAGTTTGTGTTTGGATATAATAAGAGAAATAGAAAAGAATAGATACAGAAAATAATGAAAATAAATTGAAAATAGATATAGAAAAGGAATAGGTCATGGATAGGAAAAGCGTATTGGAAGTAGGAAAAGTGCTGTATCACTCGGGTCTTCCCTTTCGAGTGAGATTATTTAATATACTGGCTTCACTTGGATTCATCATCAGTCTGTGTAATGGAGTTCTTTCTTATTGGAATAATGGAGATAGGAAACTACTGTTAATAAATACAGGGATTGCCTTGCTATCTTTGTCGCTCCTTTTTTACGCATACCACAGTAAAAAATATCAAAGATGCTACTTTATAACAATCGTTGTGATTTTTATGTTTTTATTTCCAATTATGTTTTTTAAGAGTGGCGGGTATAAAGGTGGAATGCCGTCTTTTTATATTTTTGGAATTTTATTTACTATTTTTATGCTGGAAGGCTGGTTAATGTTTTTTTGTGTATGGCTGGAACTGATAATCTATATATTCACGATTGGGATTGCCTATTATTATCCAGATACGGTAATCTGGTTTCAATCGGAAAAAGAGATTGTTGTGGATGTGCTGACGGGAGTTGTTGTATCGAGTGCTTCTCTTGGCGTTGCGATGTATCTACATTTTCGAATATATAAAAAGCAGCAGGTTTTTCTTATGCAGGCAAGGGAAGAAGCGATGGAAGCAAATCGCGCCAAGAGTACATTTCTTGCAAATATGAGTCATGAGATTCGAACGCCGATTAATGTGATGCTTGGAATGAATGAGATGATTTTACGGGAGTCTGAGTCAAGGGAAGTCGTTCAGTATGCAAAGAGTGTGGAAAAGGCGGGGAATTATCTGTTATCTCTTATTAATAATATATTGGACATTACGCGAATTGAATCAAAAAAGTTAGATATAATTGAGGAAAAGTTTTCATTAAGACAACTTGTACAGGAAGTCTGCCTGATTGGAGCAAAGCAGGCAGAAGCAAAAAATCTGGAGTTTGTAGTAGATGTAGAGGAAACTCTTCCGAAATATCTGGAAGGTGATGCATTGCATATCAAACAAGTTATCCTCAATTTAATTAATAATGCGGTAAAATATACAAAAAAAGGGAAGGTTTTTCTTAAAGTTTGTCAGGAGGAAAAGCAGATTTCTTTTTCTGTGAAGGATACAGGAATCGGGATTAAAAAAGAAGATATGGAAGCGCTTTTTGATATGTTTATGAGGGCAGATATCAAACGCCACAGAAATATTGAGGGAAGTGGACTGGGTCTTACAATAGCAAAAGAACTTTGTGAACAGATGGGAGGGCATATTCAGGCAGAAAGTATCTATGGAAAAGGAAGTAACTTTACAGTATATTTTCCATTAAAAGATGCAGGAACAGAGAAAATTGGACAGTGGAAAGTTGTGGAAGGGGAACCTGTGCAAGAAAAAAGGAAGGAGTTTTTTGCATCAGAAGCACAGATTTTACTGGTAGATGACAGTGAACAAAATATTCAGGTGATTACATCACTTTTGCGAAGAACAGGGGTACAGTTAGATACGGCGGCCAGTGGTTTTGAATGTATCGAAAAAGTTAGAAATAAAAAATACCATTTGATTTTTCTTGATTATATGATGCCGGAAATGGATGGAATTGAGACATTTCACAGATTGAAAAAAGAGGTAAATGGGCAGAGTGTTCCGGTGATTGCACTTACAGCGGATGTGTCCACGGGAATTCACCAGCATTTTCTTTCAGAAGGATTTTCTGATTATTTGTCAAAACCGGTGATGTGGGAGAAGTTGGAAGAATTGCTGTTACAATGGCTTCCAGCTGCTCTGGTCTCAATGAAGAACGGTGCGGGAGAAGACTGGAACATAACGGAAAAACAACTTTTAGATTTGAAGCAAAAATTAAAAAAATGGGATATTGAACTTTCCGAAGGGCTTCATTTATTAGGTGGAAGTATTGTGCAATACAGAAAACTTTCCGAGCTCTTTGTAGAATATTATGAGCCAAAT
>NZ_ACEP01000159.1 GCF_000173975.1 Anaerobutyricum hallii DSM 3353 | reverse complement strand
ACAATTACTATTTAATTCAAACAAAATCCAACCAAAGACAGCCCGAGAAGAGAACCGATACCCTATATTTGTGGCCTCGGAGCAAGGTTTAGATGCGAGCGCATAAAGCGAGCATTTAAACCGCCGCGACTAAAGTCACAAATATAGGGTATCGGTTCTCTTCTCAGGCGTCTGTTTGTCTAACGAATTAAATAGTAATCCACCTTACATTTGTTCTGGACATTCAATTCCTAATAAGTCTAACGCGGATTTAATTACCTTCATTGTTACATCTACAACTTTTAATCTTGCCAGTTTTACATTTTCCTCTTCTACGTTAATCTGGCAGTCATGATAGAACTTATTAAAATGCTGAGCTACAGACACTGCAAATCTTGCGATCATAAATGGTTCGTATTTGTCTGCTGCTTCTTTAATAACTTCTGGGAATCTTGTAAGGTCTTTTAACAGATTCATTGTTGCGTCATCTGTTAATACGGAATAGTCGATTTCTGCTGGTAACTCTACCGCTCCTACCTTACGGAATACACTGGCACATCTTGCGTAAGTGTACTGTACATATGGACCTGTCTCTCCATCAAAGTTAAGAATCTTATCCCAGTTAAAGATAACATCTTTAATTCTCTGATTATATAAGTCATTGAAAAGAATGGCTCCGATACCAACCTGTCTGGATACTTCTTCTTTGTTTGGTAAGTCAGGATTCTTTTCATTAATAATTTCATGAATCTTTTCGATGGCTTCATGTAAAATCTGCTCTGCATAAATAACATTTCCGTTTCTTGTGGAGAGTTTTCCACCTTCCATACTAACTAATCCGTATGGAACATGTACAAGATTCTGATACCAGTCATATCCTAATAATTCGATTACTTTGAATACCTGAGCAAAATGAAGTTTCTGCTCTAATCCTGTTACATAGATACATTTATCAAAGTTATATGTTCTCTTACGATATAATAATGCAGCTAAGTCACGGGTAGCATAAATACTACTTCCATCTTTCTTCATAATAAGACATGGAGCCATATCATAATCATCTAAAGGTACTATATGTGCACCCTCGCTCTCTACAAGTAAGTCTTTTTCCTGTAATTTTTCTACTACTTCATGAGTCTTATCACGGTAGAAGCTTTCACCTGTGAAATGATCGAAATCCATTCCAAGTAATTTATAAATTCGTTTATATTCTACTAAACTGATATCTTTGAACCACTGCCAGATAGAAAGAGCTTCCTCGTCTCCCTGCTCCATTTTAACGAACCATTCTCTTGCCTGATCATTTAAGGAATCATCTTTTTCTGCTTCCTGATGGAACTTTACATAAATTTTCATCAATTCGTCGATTCCATTCTCTTCTACTGCTTCTTTGCTTCCCCACTTTTTATAGGCAACAATAAGCTTACCGAACTGTGTTCCCCAGTCTCCTAAATGATTAATTCTTTCTACATGATATCCTAATTTGGAATAGATTTTATAAAGAGAGTTTCCGATAATAGTTGTTCTTAAATGTCCTACATGGAAGTTCTTTGCTACGTTTGGAGAAGAATAATCAATACAAACTGTCTTTCCTTCTCCCTCTGTTCCCTGGCCAAAGTCTGGAGTATCAACAGTATTCATAATTTCTTTTGCAAATGCTTCCTTTGCTAAGAAAAAGTTAATGTATGCTCCTACATTGACAACTTTATCAAAAATATCGTATCCCTTTTCATTAATCTGTGCTGTCAGTTCTTCAGCAATCATATTTGGGGCTTTGCGGAATACCCTTGCCAGTTTAAAACATGGAAAAGCGAAGTCTCCCATATCTGTTTTTTTAGGAATTTCTAAAGCTGCTGCAATCTCTTCTTTATCCAACTGCTCAATATTTTCGGATAAAATATCAATAATCTTATTTTTCATTCTTTACTTCCTTTCTCTTTTTCATTCATCTTTAGAATCTTTTTATACGATTTGTGAAAATCTGATTCACAAGTTTTTATATATGATTTATAAAAATCTCATTTGCAAGCTTCTTATATAATTTATAAGAAATCTGACTCACAAGTTTTTATATGATTTATAGAAATCTCATTTTCAAACTTTTTTATCCATCTATATTCTATCTATATCATAAGATATTTTAAACGTATCCACTGGACCATCATCACACATACAATTCAGAGTGAGCAAAATTTTATCATCAGTTACTTTACCCTCTATTAAAATCATAGAAATATTATAATCTTCCACAGCAGACATAATATTAATCGTCAACTGTCTTAATATATTTGCCACTACTTTTGTATCAAGCTGAATTCCCCCATCCTCAAACTCTAAGAGAATTTCAAGTCCTTCATATTGATTCTGAAAAAAAGTAGTCAGCTCTTTTAAATTGAGTAAAAGTTCTGGATATACTTCATGATTCTTATAAAAATCTTCTACAGAAATCCTGTTTTTTTCTCCCTTGATCAGAAGAGTAGACATACTGTCTTCGGAATCTTCCTGAAGCATAGATTCTATATCCTGCAGGAAATCTTTAATCTCAAGCATCCTGCTGTCTAATAATTCTGCTTCCTCACTGATGCGGCTTATATTCGCAGTAAGCTGTTTTTCCTTCTCATCTTTTTGTTCTTCGTCTATTTCATTTATATTTAATGGTGAAAAATATTTTCTGACATCCCTTTTTTCGATGTGGGGAAATAACGTCTTATCTTTCTGCTCTTTTTCTAATTTTAACTGGAGAATCTCATTTTCAAGATTATCCTTTTTCTCTGATAAAAACAAATATTCATTAGAAAGATGCTTTCTTAGTTTATCATGAAAAACTGACATTCTCCCCTGTAAATTTGCATTATCTATAAAAATATCATTCTTTTCTTTTATATCCATACTAATCTGCCCTATCTTTCTGATATGATATATTTAATCCTATCTCAGCTGAAGCACGTTTAAAAAGACATTCTGCATTAATTGAGTTCAACTTCAGGTTACTCAACTACTCAACTGAAATTCAATAAAACAGCACATAGAAATGCTTCTTTAAACTTGCTTTAAGTTTCCTTCTATAAATTTTCTATAAAGGATTTTTTGATGGTGTTCCTGCTTTTCTCGGATAAAGCTTTGGTGTTCCCTTACATTTCTTAATTCTGATCAAAAGACGTTCTGCCTCATCCTCTTCTAAGCGGAAATCATCCACTTTTTCTATCTTACATCCTAACACATTCATACAATTTTGTGCATTAGAAATTTCCTCTAAACCCTTTTTTCCTTTATAGGATACAAAATATCCATTTGTTCTGACAAAAGGAACGCAGTACTCACTTAACACGCTTAAGTTTGCAACCGCTCTCGAAACACATAAATCAAAAGCTGCTCTTAAAGATTTATCTCTTGCTAAATCTTCTGCTCTTCCATGAAGTGCTTCTAAGCCTTCTAATCCAAGTGCTTCTTTTACATCTTTTAAAAACTTAACTCTTTTATTCAGTGAATCAACGAGTACAAAGTCAATTTCCGGATAGACAATTTTCAGTGGGATTCCCGGAAAACCTGCTCCCGTTCCTACATCGATACATGTTCTTATCTGACTCATATCCACAACTCTGCGACAACTCAGACTATCAATAAAATGCTTCTCAATAACTTCATCCTCGTCTGTAATTGCCGTCAGATTCATGGACTTATTTGTTTCGATGAGCATTTTGTAAAAAAGTTCGAACTGACCTAACTGTTTTGGAGTAAGGCTGATTCCCTCTTTTTCCGCTCTCGCTTTTAATTTTTCTTTAAAATCCATATAATCTCCTTACTTCCTATGTCTCATCTGCTCCATATAAATCATCAGCACCGAAATATCTGATGGAGAAACTCCAGAAATTCTTGATGCTTGTCCTACGGAATGTGGATGTACTGCCTTTAACTTCTGTACTGCTTCTGTACGCAGGTTATGCACTTCATCATAGTTGATCGTGTCAGGAATTAATTTATTTTCCATCTTTTTAAACTGTTCTACCTGCTGAAGCTGTCTCTTAATATAGCCTTCATATTTAATGTTAATGTTAATCTGCTCAGCTACATCATCGTCTAACGGCTCTCTGTCTGGATCAATTGGAGCTAAACATTCATAATTAAGTTCCGGACGCTTTATTAACTCCTCTAATGTAGAACCACTATTTAGCTTCGTACTTCCGAGGCTCTCCAGCAACTCCTGAACTGTTTTATTAGCACCGATATTTACATGTTTTAAACGCTCGATTTCTTTCTCAATCTGTTCTTTCTTTAAAAGGAACTTATCATAACGCTCATCATCAATCAGGCCAATCTCATGACCGATTGGTGTAAGACGCATATCGGCATTATCCTGTCTTAATAACAGACGATACTCTGCTCTTGAAGTCATCATACGGTATGGCTCGTGGTTCTCTTTTGTTACGAGGTCATCAATTAATACGCCGATATATGCCTGTGAACGGTCTAAAATTACTGGATCTTTTCCAAGACACTTTCTTGCGGCATTGATTCCGGCAATAAGTCCCTGGCATGCTGCTTCCTCATAACCTGAACTTCCGTTAAACTGTCCACCGCTGAAAAGTCCCTGAATATTTCTAAATTCCAGTGACAATTTCAACTGATTTGGATTGATACAATCGTACTCAATCGCATAGGCATTACGGATAATCTTTACATTTTCAAGACCTTTTACAGTACGGTACATTGCATACTGTACGTCCTCTGGAAGTGAACTGCTCATACCTCCAACATACATTTCGTTTGTAAATTCTCCCTCTGGCTCGATGAAAAGCTGATGTCTTTTTCTATCAGCAAAACGAACGACCTTGTCCTCAATAGACGGACAATATCTTGGGCCTGTTCCTTCAATGACACCCGCATAAATCGGAGAGCGATCTAAATTATCACGGATAATCTTATGTGTCTCCTCATTCGTATAAGTAAGCCAGCAGGAAATCTGCTCTCTCTTAATATCTTCTTCTTTATTCGTAAAGCTGAATGGCACGATTTTCTCATCACCAAACTGCTCTTCCATCACATCAAAATTAACGGAACGCTTATCAATTCTGGCTGGAGTTCCAGTCTTAAAACGATACAGCTCTACGCCATTATCCTTTAAAGACTGGCTTAAATAATTTGCTGCCTGTAAACCATTCGGGCCTGTATAATTCACAACCTCTCCATACAGGCATCTTGCCTTCAAATACGTTCCTGTTGCCAGCACAACCGTCTTGGCATGATAAATTGCTCCAGAAAATGTTTTTACACCTTTAATAACTCCATCTTCCACAATAAGTTCTGTAACCTCTGCCTGACGCAAAGTCAGATGGTCGGTATTCTGAAGTGTATAACGCATTGTCATGGAATACGCATCTTTATCAGCCTGTGCTCTTAAAGAATGTACTGCCGGCCCCTTTGATTTATTCAGCATCTTAGACTGAATATAAGTCTTATCAATGTTTTTTCCCATCTCTCCGCCGAGAGCATCAATTTCTTTTACAAGATGTCCCTTAGAACTTCCTCCGATATTCGGATTACATGGCATCAATGCCACGCTGTTCATACTAACGGTAAAAATGATTGTCTCACAGCCAAGTCTCGCTGCCGCTAACGCCGCTTCACAGCCAGCATGACCCGCTCCTACCACAACCACGTCATAGTATTCTTCTACTGTTTTCATGCTATTCTCCTTGTTTCTTTATTTTCCTGTACAGAACTTGGAAAATATCTCATTCACTAAATCTTCTTCTACGGACTCTCCAATAATCAATCCTAACTTCTCATAAGCATTCATCAGATCAATCGTAAAGAAGTCCTCCGGCATTCCTGCCTCTATACTTCTCTCTACACATTCAAGACTCTCATAAGTCTTGGCAAGTGCATCTTTATGTCTTGCATTAGTAATGTAGACTTCTTGATTCACGTCTATTCTACCATGAAACATCATATTTTTTAATTCCATTATGAAATTATCTATTCCATCTCCATATTTTGCAGAAATAGAAATTACAGGTGTTTCCTCTGAAATATATTCCTTTAGAGCAGACTGTTCAAAACCACTCTCTTCTGTTGCTTTATCAGACTTATTCAATAAAATAATTTTCTTTTTATCACGGATTCTCTGAAGAATCTCGATATCTTCCTCACTGATTTGCACTGAAGTATCCATTAAAAATAAAATCAAATCTGCGCTTTCAATCTCTTTCTTCGCTCTTTCTACACCGATACTTTCTACCTTATCTTCTGTATCTCGGATTCCGGCAGTATCTACAATATTAAGTGTAATTCCATCAATTGTCACAGATTCCTCTAACGTATCTCTCGTTGTCCCGGCAATGTCTGTAACAATCGCTCTTTCTTCTCCTAAAAGAGCATTTAAAAAAGAGGACTTTCCTGCATTTGGCTTACCGACAATACAAGTGCGGATTCCCTCTGCGATAATTCTTCCATTATCGTAAGAATCCAGCATCTCTTTTGCTATAGTAATCCACTTCTTATCTTCTTCTAAAAGCTTCTCTGGAAATCCGTCTAAGCTGTAATGTTCCGGATCATCTAAGGCCGATTCTATAAATGCAATCTGGTAAATAATCTCTTCTCTTAACTGTTTTATTTTGTCGGATAATCCTCCCTTTAACTGCGTCATAGAATTTTTTCTTGCCATCTCATTTTTAGAATCAATTAAATCCATAACAGCCTCTGCCTGAGACAGGTCAATTCGCCCATTCAGAAAAGCTCTTTTTGTAAATTCTCCCGGCTCTGCCGCTCTTGCACCATTTTTCAGTACCAGATTCAGCACTTTATACACAACTGTTACTCCGCCGTGGCAGTCGATTTCCACAACATCTTCTTTTGTATAACTGTGTGGGCCTTTCATAATAAGGACAATACATTCATCCACAACTTCCTCGCCGTCTTTAATATTACCATAATAAATACGGTGATTTTCCAGCTGATAAACATCCGCTTTTTTATTATATGGCTCAAAAATCTTCACCAAAATCTCCATTGCTTCGCTGCCGCTGATTCTTATAATTCCAATTCCTGCGTTGGATACTGCGGTAGCAATCGCGGCAATTGTATCAAATTCATTTATCATTCCTATCACACTCTCCATTTATTCAAATTTTAACTCTAAAATCAAGTTAAAATGCTATAAAAATAGGAATGTTTAAAAATTCCCGCAAGAATCTTTAAACATCCCTAATCTCATACTTATGTTATCTGTCTCTCTTTAACATAATAACAACTTTTCTATACGGTTCCTCACCTTCACTCTTCGTACAGACATATCTGTCATTCTGAAGTGCAGAATGAATCACACGTCTTTCATACGGATTCATTGGCTCTAAAGCAACAGGTTTTTTCGTTCTCTTTACCGTATATGCTATTTTTTTAGCTAATTTTTCAAGTGTTGCCTTTCTTCTCTCGCGGTAATTCTCTGTGTCAAGTTTTACGCGGATATATGCATCGCTCTCACGATTCACATAAAGGCTGATAAGATACTGTAATGCGTCAAGAGTCTGTCCTCTCTTTCCAATAAGGATACCCATATCGGAACCAGATAAATCAATATTCATTACATTATCTTCTTCTCTAAAATCAATATTTACTGTAGTTTCCACTTTCATGGCAGCAAATAATTCGTCGCAGAATTCCTGTGTTCTTTCTAATAAAGACTTCTTTAATATTACCTTAATTACTGCAGGTTTGCTATTAAAGATTCCGAGGAAACCTTTGCTTCCCTCATCAACTACTTCATACTGTAACTTATCACTGCTGATTCCAAGCTCAAGAGTAGCTGCGGTAATTGCCTCATCTACAGTTTTTGCTTTAAATTCTTTAACTTCCACTACTTCTTACCTCCCCTGGTATGTCCATGTTCCTTCTCATACTGAGATACCAGATAAGCCTTTTTACCAATTTCTCCAAGCTTGCTGATATCAACAGAATCAAGATTGGCATAATCTTCTGCACCTGTTCCTTCTGGTCCAGCGATTTTCTTTGTATTAATGGAAGCAATTTGCTTAATTGTCTTTCTTGCGGAAGGATTCTCAATCTCCTCTTTTGCGGCATCTGCCTTAGCAGAGGTATCCATGAGTCTTTCCATAAATGTTTTCTGTCCTTTTGCTTTCTTCTTTGCAGCTTTTTCTTTGTTCTTTGCAACAAGAGCATCGATATCTGCGTTATCCATATATTTATTAATGATAACCTGCTGTAAACACTGGAATAATGCACTTGTTACCCAGTAAATACCAAGACCTGCCGGAGTAACTAAACAGAAATATAAAGACATAAGAGGCATCATGACTGTCATGCTCTTTGTCATTCCTGCTGCTGGATTATTACCATCCAGCTCAGGCTGTTTCATTGTCTTTGCAGATAAATACTGGAATAATGCAGCTAGAATAGGAATCAGCCAATAAATAGAAGGATGAAATCCTGGTGTCTGAGATACATTGATTCCTGCAAAGAAATCATTCATTCCAATAATATGAGTAGATGAAGTGTTAATTACATCTGATGCTGATGGAATCGCTTTGGCAAGTTTATGCCATGCATCTGCATTAAAGTAATTCAGTGTATCAATAATCTGATTCTTTGTTGCATCTGATGCAAGACTTGTAACGTAAGAAGACTTTAATCCCTTACCAATCTTATTAATCGCATCAATTGCGCCTGCCTGTCCTGCGATTGCAGTTACAACCTGCATGTAGACAGCCTTAACCTGCGGGATATATGCAGGAATCTTACGGATAACCTGATATAATGCAAGGAAAATAGGCATCTGAACTACTAACTGAAGACATCCACCCGTTGGGTTTGTGCCATATTTTTCGTAAACTTTCTGAATCTCTTCATTCTGCTTCATCATAGAAGCCTGATCTGTCTTATTACGGTACTTTCTCTGAATCTTATTGATTTCAGGCTGCATTACCTGACTGATCTTAGCAAACTTCTGTTGCTTAATAGTCAGAGGCAGCATTAATAATCGAACAATAATGGTAAATATGATGATACATAATCCAATGTTCTGAATGCCGATGAAATTCAGACAATAGAAAATGAATTCCATGACATACCCAAGTAAGGTAGCAATCCATCCGATAATCGGAGTGGTAGACTGCGTCAATAACATACTTTTCCTCCTTAACTATGGAACCGGATCATATCCGCCTTTCGAAAAAGGATTACAACGCAGAATCCGCCACGCTGCTAACAATCCCCCCTTTAATACACCATGCTTCTCAATTGCCTCTATCGCATACTGCGAGCAGGTCGGTGTATATATACAGGTCGCTCTTCCTTTGAGAGCTGACAGATATTTCTGATAAAATCTTATTATTTTAATCAAAATAATTTTCATTCCAAATCGTCGTCTTTCAATAAATGATGTAAATTCAACAAATGAAAAATGGCACTTTCAAATTTCCCATAGTCAGAATCTTTCGCTGACGGGCGTGCCACAATTACAATGTCATAGCCACTCTTGATTTCTCCCCAGTGGAGACGCATAACCTCTCTGATTACTCTGGTTACTCTGTGGCGGACAATACTATTTCCTACTTTTTTACTTACGGAAATTCCCACGCGGTTAGAAGAAGTGTCATTCTTCTTTATTATCATTACAAAACAGCGGTTCGCCTTAGACTTACCATTACGATATACCGCCTGGAACTCCCAATTCTTTCTTAAAGACTTAAATTCACTCACTTAACTTTCTCAACTTTCCAAAAAATCAATGAGAAAAGAAAAGGTCACATCACTGCGACCTAAGCTGATAATTTATTTCTTCCTTTTGCTCTTCTTCTAGCTAATACTTTTCTGCCGTTAGCAGTACTCATTCTTTTTCTAAAACCATGAACTTTAGATCTCTGTCTTTTCTTTGGCTGAAATGTCATCTTCATGCGAAAGCCACCTCCTTAAACGAATATTATACCTGTCTTGTTGAAAAACATCACTCCTATTATATTGAAAAAAGTGCTCTAAGTCAAGCAATTCCTGCGTTTTTTCTTATTAAATCTTTAATTTTAATTTTTTGCACATCCAAATCAGAAGTTATGCACGAGTTATCCACAAAATGTGCATAACTTGTGCATAACTATTGAAATATTCACAACTCCGCCGCAAAAATTCGTCAAGAGCTACTGTTAATCTGCAATTTTTGATGTGTATAATTTCGTTTAAGTTATCCACAATGTGTTATTTTTCATTTTTTTCTCTGAAAAAACAGCATTTTTCTCAGTTATCCACAATAAGTTATCCACATTTTCTCAAGATTCGTATATTGAAAAAACTTCGGTTCTGTTATACACTTATACTAAAAGCCGAGCTGTTTTTTAATCTCGATATTTTTACTAAAACAGTTCAACATATTAAACCAGAATGGAGCTAACAATGAAAGAATTAATTGAGTCAAAATGGCAAGAAATTCTGAATATTCTCGTAAAAGAACATGAAATATCCGAAGTTGCCGTTAATACTTGGATACAACCACTAATTATTCAGACAATTACAGATGACAGTATTACTTTTTTTATGGTACGTGGACCACGAGGAATTGAATTTATAAAACACAAATATTACGACATTTACCTCTCTATGGCAATTGAGCAGGTTACTGGAAAGCAATTTAAAATTCTTTTTACCGACTCCAATTCTGCAGCCCCGAAATCAGAACCGAAAAAAGTCAGTGTTCCTGCAGAATATATTGGTAATTTAAATCCAAGATATACATTTGATACATTTGTAGTCGGCCCGACAAACAAAATGGCTCATGCTGTTTCCGTTGCAGTCGCCGAATCACCTGGTGGTGCATACAATCCTCTCTTTTTATATGGAGGAGCTGGACTTGGAAAGACGCATTTGATGCATTCCATTGCACACCATATCATTAATAATCGCCCAGATTTACGTGTTTTATATGTAACCTCTGAAAAATTTACAAATGAACTGATCGATTCCTTAAAACATGACAAGAATAAGGAATTTCGTGACAAATACCGTAATATTGATGTCCTCTTAATCGATGATATCCAGTTTATAATAGGAAAAGAAAGTACTCAGGAAGAATTTTTCCATACTTTTAATGAACTTCACGAAGCAAAAAAACAGATTGTAATTTCTTCCGATAAACATCCGCGAGAAATTGCAACATTAGAAGAACGTCTTAGATCTCGCTTTGAATGGGGAATTACTGCGGATATTCAGCCGCCAGACTACGAAACTAAGATGGCAATTTTGAAAAAACGTGCTGAATTAGAGCATCTTGATATTAATCAGGAGGTTATGCAATACGTTGCTACAAATATTAATTCCAATATTCGTGAATTAGAGGGAGCTTTAAACAAAATTTATGTTTTCGCCAACCTCGAAAAGAAGCCTGTTACCTTAGAATTAGCGGAAAATGCTTTAAAAGATACGATTGAATGTCAAAAAGAGGTAACTCCACAGTTGATTATGGATGTCGTTGCCGAACACTATAATATTTCTGTTTCTGACATCATTTCTAAGAAGAAAAATAAAGAAATCGCTAATCCACGACAGATTTGTATGTATCTTTCCCGTAAATATACCGACTATTCTCTCCAAAATATCGGAAAAATTATGGGTAATCGCGACCATACTACTGTTATACACGGTCATGACAAAATTGGAAAAATGCTTGAAACAGACGAAAACCTTAAAAGCAACCTTGATATCATCATCAAGAAATTGAACCCACCAACGTAGTACATTTATATAGAAGAAACAAAAAAATAAAGGTGTCTTCACACACTGGGGACAACCCTTTATTTTTTTCCACATTCTATTCAGATTCGATGTGAATTGCCTGTGGATAGCTGTGGATAACTTTTGCCCAATTTTTCCTATGTGGATAACTATTTTTTTATTCACATACTTATCCGCATAGTTATCCTTTTCGAAAATCCTTGTATTATCGGCCTTATCTTAGTTATTCACATCCTACACACCCCCTACTACTACTACTGCGAATAACTTATTATATTTATATATATTTTACACCGAAAGGAGTTATACACATTTATGAAGATAACATGCTCTAAGAATCAATTTTTATATGGAGTAAATACAGTCTCTAAAGCTGTATCCAATAAGACAACAATGGATATTCTTCAATGTATACTGATTGAAGCTTATGATGATTGCATTAAATTAACTGCAAATGATACGGAACTTGGTATAGAAACAGTTATTGAGGGAACAATCATCGAACCTGGTAAGATTGCACTTGAAGCTAAAATCTTTTCTGAAATCATCAAAAAAATTCCAGATAATGATGTTTGTATCGAAACAGACGAGTCCGGAAAGACAAATATTGAATGTGAACAGATTCAGTGCAGCATTATGGGAAGAAAGGGAGACGATTTTTCACATTTACCTGAAATTGAAAAAGAAAACAAAATTACTCTCTCTCAGTTTGACTTAAAAGAAGTAATCAGACAGACGATTTTTTCTGTATCCGATAATGAAAATAATAAATTAATGACCGGAGAACTTTTGAGTATTGAAAATAATAAAATGACAGTAACTTCTCTTGATGGTCATAGAATTTCCGTTCGTAATATTGAATTACAGGAATCTTATCCTAAAATGGAAGTCATCGTTCCAGGTAAAACTTTATCCGAAGTTAGTAAGATTCTTCCAGGTGAAGCAAAAGATACGATTAATTTATATTTAACAGATAAGCATATTTTATTTGAGTTTGGGGAGACAAAAGTAGTTTCCAGATTATTAGAAGGTAAGTTTTATAATATCGGACAGATGCTTTCTAACGATTATGAAACCAAGCTGACTATCAACAAAATGGAATTATTACGCTGTCTTGACCGCTCCACTTTATTTGTAAAAGAGTCTGACAAGAAGCCAATTATCCTTAAGATTGAAAATGAACAGATGAATCTGATGATTTCTTCTCAGATTGGTTCCATGAAAGACCAGATTGCGATCAGCAAAGAGGGAAAAGACTTAGTTATCGGCTTTAACCCTAAGTTTTTAGTAGATGCGCTTCGTGTTATCGATGAAGAAGAAGTTACCATTTATCTTATCAACTCTATCGCACCTTGTATTATTCGTGATGAGAAATCCTCTTACTTATATTTGATCTTACCAATCAATGTAAGTAACAGCAATGTATAAATTTTAACGAAGTTGTCCGCTGTTGACGGACATGAAAACTTTTTTATTTAATAATTCGGATTACTAGTAATGTGTAGCTGGTGATAAATAGAGATAATATGCAAATAGTTATCAAGAGTTACAGATTATCCTGATAATCCGGATTATTGAAAAGCCAGAAAGGAATTAAAGTAAACTATGGAAGAATTAAAATTAAGAGATGAATTTATTAAGCTTGGACAGGCTATGAAGGCAGCAGGCATCGTATCTTCTGGTATTGATGCAAAAATGCTTATTCAGGACGGACAGGTAACAGTGAATGGTGAAGTGGAAACCAGAAGAGGTAAGAAGCTTTACGATGGTGATGTTTTTGAATTCGAAGGCGAAGAATTTAAAGTTGTAAAATAACCATAAGGGAGGACTCCATGTTTGTTGAATCAATCGAATTAAATAATTACAGAAATTTTGATTCGCTAAAAGTGGAGTTTTCTCCTGGAGTAAATATTTTTTTTGGAGATAATGCACAGGGGAAGACGAATCTTTTAGAGTCTATTTATGTAAGCGGAACTTTAAGATCTCATAGAGGAAGCAGGGATAAGGACCTGATTCGTTTTGGTGAAGATGAGGCACATATCCGGCTTTTTTTCAGAAAAGATTCATTATCCCATCGTCTGGATGTTCATTTAAAGAAAAATAAAAGCAAAGGAGTTGCGGTAAATGGTGTGCCGGTAAGACGCTCAGGAGAGCTTCTTGGAATGATGCACATCGTCTTTTTTTCTCCGGAAGATTTGTCGATTATTAAAGAAGGCCCGGCGGGAAGAAGAAGATTTCTTGATATGGAGCTGAGCCAGATTGACAAAGGCTATATGCAGCAGCTTGTTGCTTACAGTAAGATTTTGAATGAACGAAATAATCTTTTAAAACAAATTAATTTATATCCGGCGCTCATCGATACTTTGGATGGATGGGATGAACAGCTTCTTGCTGCCGGACAGTTTCTCATTAAAAAAAGAGAAGAGTTTGTATATTTTCTTGATGAGATGATGGCAAAGATTCATGGACAGCTTACTGGTGGTAAGGAGCAGATTAAAGTAGAATACGAAAAAAATGTGGAGGCAGAAAAATTTAGAGAGCAGCTTTATTCTAAAAGAAATAAAGATATTTCTTCAGGGACAACAAGTGTCGGGCCACACAGAGATGATCTTCGATTTAAAGTCGGGGGAATTGATATTCGTAAATTTGGCTCACAAGGACAGCAAAGGACGGCTGCGCTGTCATTAAAGCTGTCAGAAATCCGCCTTATTGAGCAGGTGACGGGAGAAAAACCAATACTTCTTCTTGATGATGTTTTATCAGAGTTAGATGCAGGCAGACAGTCGTGGCTGCTTGAAAGTATTCAGGATATTCAGACATTAATTTCCTGCACAGGACTTGATGATTTTGTAAACAGCCGTATCTCCTTAGACAAGGTATTTCGTGTAAAAGAGGGGATTGTACAGGAAGAAAAAACAGATGGTCTGGTTTAAGAAGTTGAATAAATGGCGATATTTATGGTATAATTATTTGATTAAGTTTTGACAGGAGGTTGAATTATGAGTGAAGAACAGATTTCTGCAGCGCAGGAATATGGTGCGGATCAGATACAGATTTTAGAAGGTCTTGAAGCTGTACGGAAAAGGCCTGGTATGTACATTGGCAGTACTTCATCCAAGGGCCTCCATCATCTGGTATATGAGATTGTAGATAATGCAGTTGATGAGGCATTAGCTGGATTTTGTGATACAGTAAAAGTGTACATCAATGAAGATAATTCTATCACGGTCAGAGATAATGGCCGTGGTATACCTGTAGGAATTAACAAGAAAAAGGGAATTCCAGCAGTCGAAGTCGTGTTTACCATCCTTCATGCAGGAGGAAAGTTCGGTGGTGGAGGATACAAGGTATCCGGTGGATTACACGGAGTAGGTGCATCGGTTGTTAATGCACTGTCCACATGGCTTGAAGTAGATATTTTCCATGAGGGAAAGATTTACCGTCAGAGATATGAACGTGGAAAGGTTATGTATCCGTTAAAGATTGTAGGGGATACAGATAAGAGAGGTACAGAAGTAAGATTTCTTCCTGATCCTACCATTTTCGAAGAGACTGTTTTTGATTTTTCAGTGTTAAAACAGCGTCTTCGTGAGATGGCATTTTTAACAAAGGGATTAAAGATTGTCCTTAAAGATAAGAGACCAGAAGAGAATGTTGCTCTCACATTCCACTATGAAGGTGGAATTCGTGAATATGTAGAATATCTGAATAAGAGTAAGGAAGTACTTTACCCACAGGTTATTTACTGTGAAGGTAAAAAAGGCGATGTAGTTGTAGAAGTTGCGTTACAGCATAATGATTCTTATAACGAAGGTGTTTATAGCTTTGTAAATAATATTACGACACCGGAAGGAGGAACACATTTAGCTGGTTTTAGAAGTGCACTTACAAAGACATTTAATGATTATGCAAGAAAGAATAAGTTATTAAAAGACAGTGAGCAGAATCTTACTGGAGATGATATCAGAGAAGGTTTAGTTGCCATTGTCAGCATTAAGATTCCAGAACCACAGTTTGAAGGACAGACAAAGCAGAAGCTTGGAAACAGTGAAGCGCGAGGTGCTGTTGACAGCGTAGTTAGCGAACAGCTCACTTATTTCCTTGAGCAGAATCCAAATGTTGCAAAGATAATCTGTGAGAAGGCGGTGCTTGCACAAAGAGCCAGAGAGGCCGCAAGAAAGGCAAGGGATTTAACAAGAAGAAAGTCTGCACTTGACGGAATGAGTCTTCCAGGTAAGCTGGCAGATTGTTCTGATAAAGACCCACAGAATTGTGAAATCTACATCGTAGAGGGAGATTCCGCGGGTGGATCTGCAAAGACAGCAAGAAGTCGTGCAACACAGGCGATTCTTCCACTTCGTGGAAAGATTCTTAACGTAGAGAAGTCGAGACTGGATAAGATTCTTGTAAATAATGAGATTCGTGCGATGATTACTGCATTTGGTACGGGAATTCATGAGGATTTTGATATTACAAAACTCAGATATAATAAGATTATTATTATGACTGATGCCGATGTAGATGGTGCACATATTGCCACATTATTATTAACATTCTTATATCGTTTTATGCCTGATCTTATCAAAGAAGGTCATGTATATCTGGCACAGCCGCCACTGTATAAAGTTGAGAAGAACAAGAAGGTGTGGTATGCCTACAGTGATGAAGAATTAAATAAGATACTTACAGATATCGGACGTGACGGTAACAATAAGATTCAGCGATATAAAGGTCTTGGTGAGATGGATGCTTCCCAGCTGTGGGAGACAACTATGGATCCGGAAAAGAGAATTTTGCTGCGTGTAAATATGGATGATGATGCAGCTTCAGAGCTTGATATGACATTTGATACTCTTATGGGTGACCGTGTAGAACCGCGTAGAGAGTTTATCGAAGCGAATGCAAAATATGTACAGAATCTGGATATCTGATAAAAGAAGTTTTTTGACATTTCCATACTCCCGGAATCTCTTAAATATTTGAGATTTCGGGAGTATGTATCATAGTTCAGGAGGACAGTATGGACGATAGTAATATTTTTGATAAAATCCATGAGGTGGATTTGAAAAATACCATGGAGAAATCTTATATAGATTATGCTATGAGTGTAATTGTATCCAGAGCGCTTCCAGATGTAAGAGATGGTCTGAAGCCGGTTCAGAGAAGAATTCTTTATTCTATGATCGAGCTGAACAACGGTCCGGATAAGCCACATAGAAAGTGTGCCCGTATCGTCGGTGATACAATGGGTAAATATCATCCTCATGGTGACAGCTCTATTTATGGAGCGTTAGTTAATCTGGCGCAGGACTGGTCTACCCGTTATCCGTTAGTAGACGGTCATGGTAACTTTGGTTCTGTGGACGGTGACGGCGCAGCTGCCATGCGTTATACAGAGGCAAGATTATCTAAGATCTCCATGGAGATGACAGCAGACATTTACAAGGATACGGTTGATTTTGTACCGAACTTTGATGAGACAGAGAAAGAGCCAAGCATTCTCCCATCGAGATTTCCAAATCTCCTTGTAAACGGGGCACAGGGTATCGCGGTTGGTATGGCAACCAATATCCCTCCACATAACTTAAGAGAAACAATTGATGGTGTGGTAAAAATCATTGATAATCAGGTGGAGGAAGACAGAGATACCGAGATTGATGAGCTTTTAGAGATTGTAAAAGGTCCGGACTTCCCAACAGGAGCGGCTATTCTTGGACGTAAGGGAATCGACCAGGCATATCGTACCGGAAGAGGTAAGATTAAAGTACGTGCCGTAACAAATATTGAGCCAATGAAGAATGGAAAGCAGAGAATTATCGTAACAGAACTTCCATACATGGTAAATAAGGCACGTTTAATTGAGAAAATTGCTGATTTAGTAAAGGAAAAGAGAATTGACGGAATCACAGAATTACGTGATGAATCAGACAGAAGCGGTATGCGGATCTGTATCGAGACACGTAAAGATGTGAATGCCAATGTTTTATTAAAGCAGTTATTTAAACATACACAGCTTCAGGATACTTTTGGTGTTATCATGCTTGCGCTTGTAGATAACCAGCCAAAGGTTCTTAACTTAAAAGAAATGCTTGTTCATTATCTGAATCACCAGAAAGATGTTGTAACAAGACGAACAAAATACGAGCTGAACAAGGCAAAAGAGAGAGCGCACATTTTAGAAGGTCTTTTAAAGGCTTTAGATTACATTGATGAAGTTATCGAGATTATCCGTGCTTCTAAGAACGTAGCAGAGGCAAGAGATAACTTAATCAAGCGTTTTGAATTCTCTCAGGCACAGGCACAGGCGATTGTAGATATGCGTCTGCGTGCGCTTACCGGTTTAGAGAGAGAGAAGCTTCAGAACGAGTATGATGAACTTGAGAAAAAGATTGCAGAGTTAGAAGCCATTTTAGCAGATGAAAAGGTTCTCTTAGGTGTAATCCGCGAGGAAATCCTTCTCATTCGCGACAAATATGGTGATGACAGAAGAACTTCTATCGAAATGGATATGGAAGATTTAAGTGATGAAGCGTTAATCCCTAGAAAAGATGCGATTATCACTTTCTCCAAACTTGGATATATCAAGCGCATGACACCGGATAACTTCCACAGTCAGAATCGTGGTGGTAAGGGAATCAAAGGTATGAATGTGATCGATGAAGACCATATCGAAGATTTATTCATGACAAGCACTCATAACTACATCATGTTCTTTACAAATAAGGGACGTGTATATCGCTTAAAGGGATATGAGATTCCGGAATCCAGCAGAACAGCAAGAGGAGTGAATATCATCAATCTTCTTCAGCTCCAGCCAGAAGAGAAGATCACAGCGATTATTCCATTATCAGAAGATGGAAAGCAGCATTATCTTGTTATGGCTACGAGAAATGGTATTGTAAAGAAGACAGGATTTGATGAGTATAAGAACGTCCGTAAAAATGGTCTGGCTGCGATTTCCTTACGAGAAGGCGATGAGCTTATTGAAGTAAAACAGACCGATGAGAACGAAGACATTTTCCTCGTATCAAGAGAAGGTCAGTGTATCCGCTTTAAGCTTCAGGATGTACGAGAAACCGGACGAGTTTCTATGGGTGTTATCGGAATGAATCTTGGAGATACAGATGAAGTAGTCGGTATGCAGATTCATTCTGAAGGAGATGATTTACTCATCGTATCTGAAAAAGGTATGGGTAAACGTACTCCACTTGATGAATTTACCGTACAGCATCGTGGCGGAAAGGGTCTTAGATGTTATAAGATTACGGAGAAGACCGGCTATGTTATCGGAGTGAAGACGATTAAGCCAGAAGAAGAGATTATGCTTATTACGACAGAGGGAATTGTGATTCGAATGAAGAGTGATTCTATTTCTGTTATTGGTCGAAATACTTCTGGTGTTAAGCTGATTAATATTGATGCAGACAGCGATATTAAAGTTGCCAGTGTTGCAAAGGTAAGATTCCAGGAAGAGGATGAGTCTGAAGATATGGAAGAAGATATATCTGAAGTATCTGAAGAGACTGTATCAGATGAGAATGAAGCCATAGAAAATGAAACAGCACCAGAAGAAGTTTAAATTTTTCATACAGGGTAATAAAAGTCAGTAAGCAGGGAGAAAGATTACCAGCTCTTATTGACTAAGGATTGCCCCAGACTAATCCACAGATGTATTTGATTATTTTGATTTTATTTCAATAATTTATCATCTGTGGATTAAACGGATAAAGAGGTATAAAGATGCGAGTAATTAACGTAGAGGAAATTTCTAAGAATATTAAAGAAATGTGTATCGAGGCCAATTACTATCTTTCAGATGACATGAAGAATGCTTTATACAAAGCGGCAGAACAGGAAGAGAACCCTCTTGGCTGCCAGATTCTTAATCAGCTAAAAGAGAATCTTGATATTGCAGGAGTAGAGCAGATTCCAATCTGTCAAGATACAGGGATGGCAGTTGTATTTGCAGAGGTAGGCCAGGATGTACATATTGAGGGCGGTTCTCTTACGGATGCCATCAATAAAGGGGTACATGATGGATATGTAGAAGGATATCTTCGCAAATCTGTAGTAAATGACCCATTTATCAGAGAAAATACAAAAGATAATACTCCTGCTGTTATTCATTACAGCATTGTTCCAGGAGAGAATATTAAGCTTACTGTAGCACCAAAGGGCTTCGGAAGTGAAAATATGAGCCGTGTATTTATGCTTAAACCGGCAGATGGTATGGAAGGTGCAGTGAATGCGATTGTATCCGCTGTACGGGAAGCAGGACCAAATGCCTGTCCTCCAGTTGTTGTCGGTGTTGGTATTGGCGGTACATTTGAAAAGGCTGCTCTTATGGCAAAGCAGGCACTTACAAGACCTGTGGGTACTCATTCCGAGTTTCCTTCTATTAAAGCAATGGAAGAAGAGGTTCTTGAAAAGGTAAATAATCTTGGAATTGGAGCAGCAGGACTTGGTGGAACTGTTACAGCACTTGCTGTCAACATTAATACATATCCTACGCATATTGCAGGACTTCCGGTTGCCGTAAATATGTGCTGTCATGTAAATCGTCATGCAGTAAGGACTTTATAAGGGGAGGATACAGTTATGAATAAAACAATTCAGGTTCCACTTTCTGAAGAAGATATTAATACTTTAAAGGCAGGGGACTATGTATACCTGTCTGGAATTATTTATACTGCCAGAGATGCAGCACATAAAAGAATGTATGAAAGTATGCATAAAGGGGAATCTTTACCTATAGAACTAAATGGCAATGTTTTATATTACCTTGGGCCAAGTCCGGCAAGAGAGGGACAGGTTATTGGTTCTGCAGGGCCTACTACAAGCAGTCGTATGGATAAGTATACCCCTGAGATGCTTGATAAAGGATTAAAAGGCATGGTAGGTAAAGGAAAGCGTTCTCCTGAAGTTATAGAAGCAATGAAGAGAAATGGTGCAGTATACTTTGCCGCAGTAGGTGGAGCGGGTGCATTATTATCTAAATGTATTAAGAAGGCAGAAGTAATTGCTTACGATGATCTTGGCACAGAGGCAATCCGTAAGTTAGAGATTGAAAATCTACCTGTTATTGTAGTTATTGATAAAGATGGAAACAACCTTTATGAGACTGCAAAAGAAAAATGGAAAAAATAATTAAAAAAAGGCTTGACTTTTGTCAGCCTTTTTGCTAATATAATAAAGCGTTGTGCATCAGTGTGCAACGGAATTGAATATTTTTATTTATTTAGGCATTATGGAGAAGTACTCAAGTGGCTGAAGAGGCGCCCCTGCTAAGGGTGTAGATCGTTCGCGCGGTGCGAGGGTTCAAATCCCTCCTTCTCCGTAATATTTTTCACTCTTATTTGGAAAATAAAGAAGAAAAATAAAAAAATGCTTGACAGATGAATGGGAATGTGATAGAATGTACGAGTTGCTCAAGAAAAGCAACAAAACATTAAAAAATAAATTAAAAAAGTTCTTGACAAAGACTTCTGAATGTGATAAAATAAAGAAGTTGTGTCACAAAAAAAAGAACGACAC
>NZ_ACEP01000160.1 GCF_000173975.1 Anaerobutyricum hallii DSM 3353 | reverse complement strand
TAATCTATATTTGTGACTTTAGTCGCTTCAGGTTGAATGTTCGCTTAAAGCGCTCGCATCCAACCTTTGCTCCGAGGCCACAAATATAGATTATTTCATTCTCTGAGGGCTGTTTATAGTTGCTGGAGTAAAATCAGAATTTACATAAAATCACAACCTTTCGGGGAATTTCCAAATCTTTTCAACATGAGTTCGGAAAGCGAGGGAAAGATTTGATAAAAAAATAGAGTATGTTTGAAAAAAATCAAAAATTTACTAATTTTAGTATAGTGTATGCTTGAAAAGAGATTATAATATGTTAAAATATATATTATTATTTATAAGAAAGGAGAAACTTATGAAAAACAATCATAATCTACTAATGAAAATGAAGAATCTTGAAAAATTTAGCGGGGCTATCAAAAGATGTGTAGCAATAGCAATGGCAACCATGTTATTTGCAACAACTGGATTTAGTTTGGATACACATCCGGTTAAGGCGCAAGAAGTAAGTTCGTCAGCAGATAAGATTGAAATTCCAGAAATAAGTAAGGATGCTTTTAAAAAGTACAAAAAGATTTCTGGAATTGGAGCGAATACTATTTTAGGAGCGGATTTTACTTATTATCAGCAGTGTCTGGAGTGGGGGAAATCATATAAAAATTATATGAGTCAGTCCGTAGACAATATTTTCGACTATGTAAAAAGTCAGGGTATCAATACCATATCTTTAAAAGTTGCTGTAAATCCAACAGGGGAAAATGCATATCTTTCTTTGGATAATGCAATAAAAACATTAAAAGCTGTAAAAGCATCTAAAGCAAATCTTAAGACAAATCTTGTCTTACTTTATTCAGACGAAATGACTTATGCGGGTGAGAATGGACAGAAGCTTCCGGCAGACTGGGAGAAGGCAGAGAAAGCAGAGCAATCGGTAAGTCGAGTGGAAAGTGCAAAAACATATACAAAAGAGATAATTGCAAAGTTAAAGCAGGTGAATGTCCTTCCTGATATTGTAACGATTGGTAATGAAGTGGATTGGAATTTCCTTGGAATTACTGACGGAGAAGGCTGGGAAGGCTGGAAAGCAATGGGCGATATTTCAGCATTGCTGAAAAAAGAAGGTGTAAAGAATGCTGTCAGCATAGCTGCGCCATCTGATGCCGCTTCTGTAAAATATATTGTTCAGAAATTGGGATATGCGTCCGTAGATTATGATTATATTGGAGTAAATGTTTATCCAGATAATAATACAAACAATTATATTAAAAGTTTAAAAAAAGAAGTAGAAAGTTGTGCATCGGATAAACAACTGATAGTTTCTAACGTAGAATATGAACGTGTAAATGAGGCGAATACAGCCAATGTATATACACAGGCTGACAGCATTTATAACTTGTTAGAAGCCACAATTGATGAGAAGAATGCTGGTGGTTTGATTTATAATGAAGCTGCATATGCTGGAAGCTGGAAGTCTTTCTTTGATGATGAAGGAGATGCACAGGTTTCCATGGCTATTTTTGCATATGCACAGGGTCATGAGACAGATACAAGCAGAGATCCTTATAAATACGGAGATGATACTGGTTTAAAACAGCAGAAAGTAACCATTAAAAAAGTACAGAATATGTCAGATTCTACTATTCGAGGCATAGATATTTCATCGTATACTGCCTTAAAAAAGGCTGGGGTAAAATATTATGATAATGAAGGAAAAGAAGCCTCATTACTAAAAGTTTTAAGTGATAATGGTGTAAATTACATTCGTATTCGTATATGGAATGATCCGTATAATGAAAAAGGAGAGACTTATGGTGGTGGATCCAATGATGTTAAGGCTGGGTTAGAAATAGCGAAAGAGGCAGCCAAATATAATATTAAAGTTTTATTGGGATTCCATTATTCTGATTTTTGGGCAGATCCAGCAGTACAGTTGCTTCCAAAAGCATGGAAAAAAGACAGAAATAACCAGGAAAAAATGTGTTCTAATGTATATGAATTTACTAAAGAAACCTTAGAACAATTTAAAGATGCTGGTGCTGACATTGGTATGGTACAAGTTGGAAATGAGATATCTCAGGGTATGATGGGAATTATGCATAAAACCAAGGCTAATGTATGGCAGGAAGAAGAAAAATCTACAATTATTGATAGTTATTTGAGCGCAGGGGCAAGAGCAGTAAGAGAATGTACTCCAGATGCGTTGGTTGCGATACATTTAGATAACCTTAACTTAGGAATGTATAAAGATGCCATGAATGCATGGGAAAGAGATAACGTAGATTATGATGTTTTAGGAGCGTCTAGTTATGCTTTTTGGGCTGGAAAAAATATGCTTAAAAATGTTCGAAAAGCTGGAGAATATGTTGCATCAAGAGGCAAACTATTTGCAGTATTGGAAACATCATGGCTTAACTCTCAGAAAGATGCAGATGGTACTGTAAATATGGTTAATAATACTAATGGTGCAGTTTATAAAGTTGGTCCTCAGGGACAGGCAGATATGTTGTCGGATTTATATAATGCAATTTTATCAAATGATAATGGACTAGGTGCTTTTTATTGGGAAGGCGCATGGATTCCTGTAAGAGCTGGTTGGGTAAATTGGAAATATAATAAAGAAATGGCAAATGAATTCGGAACAGGATGGGCGGCAGAAAATGCAGAAGGATATTATCCAACGAGTAAGTTGTATTATAATGGAAATCCTGTTTGGGGAGGAAATTCATGGGATAATCAAACGCTTTTTGACGATAAAGGATACCCATTAGATTCTCTTCGCTTCTATAAAGATGCAGTGTCATCCAACGAAAAATATTCCAGAGTGGTTATTGCATTATGTGATAAGGAAAATAATGTACTTGAATACAGGGTAGTAAAAGTTGTTTCAGGAAAGAGTATGACTTATATATTACCGGATATTAAAGGATATACGAAAGAAAAAGATACGATTAAAATTTTAGGAACAAATGATAAGATATCTAAGGTATCTGTAGTTTATAATAAGGATATAAAAAAACAGGCAATTACTGTGAAAAAAGCATCCTATACGATTCCTTATGGAACGAAGTTTAATCTTAAGAACGAAGTAAAAGCAGTTGGAAGTTTAACATTTACTTCAAATAATACGAATGTTGTTTCTGTTGAAAAGCAGGGCAAAAAACTTGTTGTAAAGAAGCCAGGAAAAGTAACGATTAAGATAACAGCCGGTGCAACAGCAGATTATAAACAGGCAAGTAGAATAGTTACTATTTATGCAGTTCCGAAAAAGCAGACCATCAAAAAGGTTTCTACATCTAAGAGAAAAGTAAAAGTGAATATAAAGAAAGATGCCAAAGCTACAGGATATCAGATTGTTGCAGCTAAGAACTCAAAATTTAGCAAGGGCAAGAAGGTATTAACAAAGAAAGGAATAAGACAGGTAACATATACAATAACAAAATTAGATTCTAAGAAAATTTACTATGTAAAAGCACGTTCTTATAAAAAAATAGGCAATAAGAAATATTTTGGTCCATGGAGCAAAGTAAAGAAAATAAGAGTAAAGTAAATTTTAGAGATTATTTGGAGAAAGAGAATTTAATTTGAGTGGAGTTTAACTAAAGTTTATATTTAAAGACAAAATTCTCCATATTTATGATTTCAAGGATAGATTAAAGATGGATAAGTATTCAACGCAATCTATCTTCGAAGTCACAAATATGGGGGATTTTTCTTTTAGTACATTGTTTGTCGGCAAATCAAATAGCAAGAATTTTCTTAGCGTTCTTCACCCGTTCTTTTGTTGGTGGTTGAATTCCTTCTAAAGGATATTCTAATCCAAGTTCTTTCCATTTATAAATACCCATCGTATGATAAGGCAGGATTTCCACCTTTTCCACATTATCAAGAGAGTGAATGAAATCAGCTAATCTAGTCAGATATTCATCTTTATCGCTTCGTTCCGGTACAAGAACATGGCGAATCCAAATCGGTTTTTTGATATCGGAAAGATAGCGAATCATATCAAGAATATTTTCGTTACTGTGGCCAGTTAAAACTTTGTGGCATTCAGTATCGATGTGTTTGATATCTACTAATAACAAGTCAGTGTATTTCATCAATTCCTGAAATTTAGAAAAGAAAGGTTCTTTTCTTGTAAAAGGTCCACCAGCTGTATCAATAACGGTGTGGATTCCTTTTTCTTTTGCCTTTTTAAAGAACTCAAGCATAAAATCAATCTGTAAAAGAGGCTCTCCACCACTGACAGTAATACCTCCGCCATTTTTCCAGTAAGGACGATAGCGGAGTGCCTGATTTAACAGCTCCTCTGCGTTTTTCCATATCGCACCATTTTCCTCTGTCATCTTCCATGTATCTGGATTGTGACAGAACTGACACCGCAAAGGGCAGCCCTGCAAAAAAACAATAAAACGAACCCCCGGCCCATCCACCGAACCAAAACTCTCCGTAGAATGAACAAGAGCCATCGAATTTTTATTACATTCTGTCATGGCATGTTCTGGCAATTACATCTAACTGCTGTTCTTTTGTCAGAGAGATGAATTTAACTGCATAACCTGAAACACGGATCGTAAAGTTTGCGTATTCTTCTTTTTCCGGATGTTCCATCGCATCAATCAGTTTCTCAACACCAAATACATTTACGTTTAAGTGGTGAGCACCCTGTGCGAAGTAGCCGTCCATAACATTTACTAAGTTACCAATACGTTCTTCTTCGGAATGACCGAGTGCATCAGGGTTGATTGTCTGCGTATTGGAAATACCATCTAATGCCCATTCATAAGGAAGTTTAGCTACAGAGTTTAAGGAAGCTAAGAGACCGTTCTGCTCTGCGCCATAACTTGGGTTTGCTCCTGGGGAAAGAGGTTCTCCGGCCTTTCTTCCGTCTGGAAGGGAACCAGTTGCCTTACCATATACTACGTTTGATGTGATAGTAAGGATGGAAGTTGTAGGTTCAGAATCACGGTAAGTATGGAATTTTTCAAGCTTCTTCATAAATGTCTGAAGTAACCATACAGCGATATCATCAGCGCGGTCATCATCATTTCCGTATTTAGGGAAGTCGCCAGTTGTCTCATAATCAACAACAAGTCCTTCTTCATTGCGGACTGTTTTTACTTTGGCATATTTAATCGCACTTAAGGAATCTACTACATGTGAGAATCCTGCGATACCTGTAGCGAATGTACGACGTACATTTGTATCGATTAAGGCCATCAAAGCATATTCATAGTAATATTTGTCATGCATGTACTGGATGAGATTTAATGTATTTACATATAAACCTGCTAACCAGTCCATCATGATATCATATTTGTGCATTACTTCATCATAGTCAAGATATTCGGAAGTAATTGGTTTGTATTCCGGACCAACTTGCTGACCAGTCTTTTCATCTACACCACCATTGATTGCGTAGAGGAGACATTTTGCAAGGTTTGCACGGGCTCCGAAGAACTGCATTTCCTTACCAGTCTGTGTAGCAGAAACACAGCAGCAGATGGAGTAATCATCGCCCCATACTGGACGCATTACATCATCATTTTCATACTGGATTGAACTTGTTGTAATAGAAATATGAGCTGCGTAATCTCTAAATGCTTTTGGAAGACGCTCAGAGTAAAGTACTGTGAGGTTTGGCTCTGGGGATGGTCCCATATTTTCTAATGTGTGGAGGAAACGGTAGTCAGTTTTTGTAACCATGGAACGACCGTCCTGTCCAAGTCCGCCAACTTCAAGTGTTGCCCATACAGGGTCACCGGAGAAGAGCTGGTTGTAAGCTGGGATACGTCCGAACTTAACCATACGGAACTTCATAGTCATATGGTCGATTAATTCCTGCGCTTCTTTCTCTGTAAGGATTCCCTTATCCATATCACGTTTGATATAAATGTCAAGGAAAGTAGCGATACGTCCGATACTCATAGCAGCACCGTTCTGTGTCTTGATTGCTGCAAGGTATCCGAAATACGTCCATTGAACAGCTTCCTTTGCGTTAGAAGCAGGTTCGGAAATATCATAGCCATAGCTTTCAGCCATAACTTTCATATCTTTTAATGCTTTAATCTGCATGGAGATTTCTTCTCTTAAACGGATAACGTCATCTGTCATTGTTCCGTCACCGCAGTTTGCGAAATCTTTTTGCTTGTCAGCAACTAACAGGTCAATACCGTAAAGAGCTACACGACGGTAGTCACCAACGATACGTCCACGTCCGTAAGTATCTGGAAGACCAGTAATGATCTTATTGTGACGAGCTTTCTTCATTTCAGGAGTATAAGAATCAAATACTGCCTGGTTATGTGTCTTATGATAATCTGTAAAAATCTTGTGGAATTCTGGATTTGGTGTGTAACCATAAGTTGTACAAGCTTCTTCAGCAGTACGGATACCACCAAATGGCATAAATGCACGTTTTAAAGGTTTATCTGTCTGAAGACCTACGATCTGTTCTTTCTCTTTTAAAGACTCAGAAATGTAACCCGGTTTATGGGAAGTAAGGCTTGATACGATATCAGTATCCATATCAAGAACACCACCCTTTTCACGCTCTGCTTTCTGCAGCTTCTGCAGTTCGCCCCACAGTGTGTCAGTAGCTTCGGTAGGACCTTCGAGGAAAGAAGCATCTCCATCATATGGAGTGTAGTTATCCTGGATGAACTCTCTTAAATTAATTTCTTCTCTCCAGATTCGTCCATTAAATCCCTGCCATTGTTCTTTTTGTAACATCTTAATTGACCTCCCTGTTTGTTAAAAAAATCCTTAAGTCAAGGTTTTGAAATATGTTTGCTAAAAAATCAACAAAATTGTTCAGATGATTTACTATGATTAGTTTTAACTTATTTAAGTTTTAATCATCTAACAACATTATTAACATGATTTTTGGCAATCGTCAAACAATTTTTTGATATTATGTGTTCTTTTTTTTGAACATATACACAAAAATGCTTGTAGAGCCTTTAAAATAAAGGGTTTTAGAGCGTTGATAAAATATTATCAAATCGTACAAATGTACTGATATAAGTACAATAATGACAAGCATACAACTATAATTTTATTTTTCGCTCTTTAGAGCATGTTTGGAAAAACATCTTCTTTAGCACATGACTTAATAACGATTTAAAGTTACTTCTTATCAGGGATATTGGATAGAATATTATCTTATCAGAAATAAAAAAGCCAGCATCCAGACAAGAATTGCCCAGACGGTCGGCTATAAGAGTCTTATACTTCATGTGGTTCATTCCACTTACTTCCGTCAGTCGTATAAGTATCCTAACTATAAACAAAATAGAACAAAATGTCAAGGGGTTACTATTTAATTCATTAAGCGAACTACAGACGAAGCCATTGCCCCGAATAAGGCATATTTGTGATTTTAGTCGCGGCGTGTTGAATGTTCGCTCTACTCGCTCGCATCCAACACTTGCTCCGAGACCACAAATATGCCTTATTCGGGGCAATGGCTTCTGTGCTATGGCTGGAGAAGGTGAATTAAATAGGAGGAGGGGATTTGGGGACAGAAGCTGATGTCTTCTGCTTACTCGAGAATGACTGGGAATAGGGGGATGATTTGACTTGACTATATGTAATAGTAAAATGAAGAAATCGGCATTTTAAATTTGGTTTTATAAATATTGCGGACGATAACATAATAATTGCACCAAATTTGTTTGAAATCTAGTCTACTATCCAATCAGTAATAATAGTTTAGGAATAATCTTTTAGAAGCTTACAATAAAAGATAAACGAATCAAACTGGGATAAAAAATATCTATCTACAATATTTTAAGAGCAAGCAGAAAACTTCTACCCTCTCCCC
>NZ_ACEP01000161.1 GCF_000173975.1 Anaerobutyricum hallii DSM 3353 | reverse complement strand
AAGTATGAAGAGATTCCTTTTGCACATAAGGATGCCATCGGATGTACAGTGGATTACGCAGCAGGTCGTAACCGCTATATGGGATACCTTATTTCACTTGGTTTATATTCTTTTAAAGGAATGAAGGTTGGACTGGATTGTGCCAATGGTAGTTCCTGGAACATGGCACAACAGATTTTTGACAGTCTTGGAGCAAAGACATTTGTTATTAATGCAGAGCCAGATGGTACGAATATTAACAGAGATGCAGGTTCGACACACATTGAAGGATTGCAGAAGTATGTAGTAGAGAATGGATTAGATGTTGGATTTGCCTATGATGGAGATGCAGACCGCTGTCTCTGCGTAGATGAAAAAGGAAATGTAGTAGATGGAGATGCTATTCTTTATATCTACGGAAGATATATGAAAGAAAGAGGTAAGCTGCTTACCAATACAGTTGTAACGACAGTTATGTCAAACTTTGGCCTATACAAGGCTTTTGATGAGTTGGGAATTGGCTATGCCAAGACAGCAGTTGGAGATAAATATGTTTATGAATATATGAC
>NZ_ACEP01000162.1 GCF_000173975.1 Anaerobutyricum hallii DSM 3353 | reverse complement strand
ACCACGGCTTCCACCCGTAATGATTGCAACTTTATCTTTTAATCTCATTTAGACTACCTCCTTACTTTGTTTGTAGTTACATTATAAGCAAAAGGTAAATCATTTTCTGTGATATTATCACAGACTATCGCAATAAAAAACCCTGTTGCTCACACGCACCAGGGTTTTTGTTTATCTATCCTTATTTAAATAATCAGAATTTTATTCAACTTCTGAAAACTGATCTTTTCCAACATTACATAATGGGCATTCAAAATCTTCCGGAACATCCTCCCACTTTGTTCCTGGTGCAATACCACCTTCAGGATAACCTTCTTCTTCATCATATTCCCATCCGCAAACGTCACATACATATTTCATTAGTTTGTTTTTCCTTATAAATATATTAATACACAGCATATATTATTGTTGTATCTGAATTATTTTGTAACCTTAGCACGAATGTCAAATGTTTTTAGCATTTCCATAATCCATGCAGGTTGCAATACGCATATACTTCTTCTACCAATTCACCATCGCAAAGACAAAAATCTGCTACTGGCTCCTGCCCTGGATTTAACTGTTTTCTATATATTCCCTGATTGGTACTTAATGTAATCCACTCAATAAAATGCTCTTCAAGCATAGGATGTTTTGTCTCTCCGACTACAACATGAACATGACTACCTTCCACTGTATATACAGGTACATGCTTCTCAACAGCAGCATCTGTCACTCCTGCTTTTAATTCCTGCATAGGTTCTCCGCAACAAATCACAGGTACACCTTTATCCTTTACCATTTCAATAATGTTCTCACAATGATTGCATACATAATATTTTACTTCCATCTTTTTTATCTCCTATATTTAAAATTTAAAATCCAATTATTTCTGTAACTTTTTCAAAGCAGCCGCCGATTTTTTTAACTTTAATGCTTCTTCACCAATTGATGCAGAACCAACAAAACCACAGCCTATCATTACTGCTTTTTTTAATAATCACTTGCTTATTTATAATAATCTCTTCTCTTTAATAGTTCTCTTCACGTACTTCAAAATAACTCTGTGGATGGTTACATACTGGACATATCTCAGGTGCCTTTGTTCCTACCACAACATGTCCACAGTTACGGCATTCCCATACCTTAACTTCGCTCTTTTCAAATACCTGTGCAGTTTCAATATTCTTAAGAAGTGCACGGTACCTTTCCTCATGATGCTTCTCAATCTCTCCTACTGCTCTGAATTTAGCAGCAAGCTCTGGAAAACCTTCTTCTTCAGCTGTTTTAGCGAAACCTTCATACATGTCTGTCCACTCGTAATTCTCACCTTCGGCAGCTGCTGCTAAATTTTCTTTTGTATCACCAATTCCCGCTAATTCTTTGAACCACATCTTAGCATGTTCTTTTTCGTTATCAGCTGTTTTTAAAAATAGTGCAGACATCTGCTCATAGCCTTCTTTCTTTGCAACAGAAGCAAAAAAAGTGTACTTATTTCTTGCCTGGGACTCTCCCGCAAATGCCTCCTGTAAATTTTTCTCTGTCTGTGTTCCTGTGTATTTGTTTGTAGCCATTTCATTTACCTCCATTTTTTAACTACTTTTTCAAAATCTGATGCCGGGTGTTTGCATATAGGACATATAAAATCATCGGGTAATTCTTCACCTACATATTCATATCCGCAAATCCTACAACGCCATATTGTCTGACCATCATCGGTTTTTCCAACTTCCCTTGGCTTAGGTTTTATATTATTCTGGTAATACTCATATGTAACTGAAGGAACATTACTTAAAGTTTCCATATCGGTTATCTCACCGATAAACATCGTATGTGAGCCTAAATCTTCTGTTTTATTAACAGTTACAGAAATGTATGCATTTGTCCCTTCCGTAATATAATAAACACCATTTGTACTCCTGGCACACTTATCAAATGCTTCAAACTTATTGATATTTCTCCCTGATTGGAAGCCAAAATGTTTAAATAATTCAAACTCCACACTCTGACTCAGAACTGATACTGTAAATTTTCCAGTTCTTTTGATCATATCATGCGTATAATTTGCTTTATTAACACAGATACTTAGTTGGTTTGGTTCTGAAGCCGCCTGAATTGCTGTATTAATAATACATCCATTGTCTTTTTCATCTTCCTTGGCAGTCAATACAAACAATCCATAACTCAGCTTATACATTGCTTTCTCATCCATAATTTTCCTCCTTGCATTTTGGGTAAATATCTTTAAATGAAATATCATAATCTAAAAATTCAATTTCATGAGTATTATGATTTTTTTATAACAAGTCCGATATTTCGTCCATATCCACATCTGAAATCTCACCATATTCTACACACCTGACATGGTAGTGTTTTTTCAATATGAAATCGAATCTGTTCGGTCCATCCGGGACTTCAATCTTTCTAAATGCACCTTACTCTACCAATATATCAAGATTTCTATAAACAGTTCCTTTTCCAATTATAGGATACCTTTCTTTTATAAGGTCATAAACTTCATTTACTGAAACATGCTTTTTCATCTCAGATACAGTATTTCTTAGCAGATCTTTCTGAATTGTGCTTCTTCTATTTATTATCCACTCTCCTTTATTAGGATTTATTATTAGTTAGAATTATATGCCTATTTTAATCTATTGTCAATTAATAACAGCAACAGCTCTTATTATCATAATAAATTAACATTACAGACTGCCTTTTATTTAAATTAATCATTTAATTATTCTTTTTTCCGTTCAAAAACATATTCTGCATCTGATGATAAATCAGAGCGGAATGAATAACCTAGTCTATCAAATTTCTTAATATCCTCAGGATTTTCAATACTATTTTCAGCCATGAACCTAACCATTTCACCACGTGCCATCTTAGCATATGTACCTTTTGTCACCAGTTTATCTCCTGATAACTCACAAAATACAATCGTAATATATCTGTCCTGTGGTGTCAGATACTTTTCTATACATTTTGAGTATTCTTTTGATGCAAGATTAATGATAATCCTACTGTCATCGATTACTGAGCGGTATAACAATTCTCCCCAGTACTCATACAGATTTTTTGCATCTCCAATTCCAACCTTTGCCTGCATTTCAAGACGATAAGGAGTCACACCATCCATTGGTTTTAAAATGCCATAAAACGCAGACAAGATTCTTAAATGATTTTGCAAATACTCAAACTGCTGGATTTCAAACACAGATGGTGCCATATATTGAAATGCAATCCCTTCATATGCTAAAACAGCCGGAGTAAGCCTATTATAAAGATCCATATTTTCCAATCTGTTAAAGTTCTGCTCTGCAATCTTGTCATTACATTTCCAGATAGCTTTCAGTTC
The DNA here is from genome assembly GCF_000173975.1 of Anaerobutyricum hallii DSM 3353. GTDB lineage: Bacteria > Bacillota > Clostridia > Lachnospirales > Lachnospiraceae > Anaerobutyricum > Anaerobutyricum hallii. The sequence goes on along the minus strand of NZ_ACEP01000162.1, from coordinate 5,975 downwards.
TTCTTTTGATTTGCTTTTCATCCAGTTTAATACTTCTGCTGTCTTATCAATATAGACAGGCAGTTCAACCGGTGCTAAGTTATCGGTATCTACAATCATCTTTTTTGCAGGTGATAAAATAATCTTCATTATGCCAATTCCTTAAGCATATTTTTAGGATCATCTGCCGCCTTGACTTTATCATTTGCCTTTATAATGATTCCCTGCTCATCAATAAGATATGTAGTTCTTACTACACCCATAGATACTTTTCCATAATTTTTCTTTTCTTTCCAGACATCATATGCTTCAATAACTTTACGCTCCGGATCTGCTAATAGCGTAAATGCCAGTCCGTATTTTTCTTCAAATCTCTTGTGAGACGCTACAGAGTCCTTGCTTACTCCGAGAATAACAGCTCCCTTCTCAGTAAACTGTGGATAACGCTCAGAAAAGCCACATGCCTGTTTCGTACATCCTGCTGTATTATCCTTGGGATAGAAATATAAAATTACTTTTTTTCCTGTATAATCCGATAATCTATGTATTTTCCCATTTTGATCTGGCAACTCAAAATCAGGTGCCTTGATTCCTACTTCCAGCATTATTTATTCCTCACCCTCTGTAACTTTCTCTTTTTTTGCCTTTTCTTTCCTATTCCCGGTAATCATTTTATGACCTGTATATATCGCCATTACCATACATAACATGGAACTTAAAGCAAAGTATTTGTGACTTGAGTTTAGCTTTTTATATCCAGTGTAAAAGGTCCCAAGCATTGTGACTAATGCTCCTACTGACCAATATTTATGTGCTTTCATGTAATTCCTCCATTTTTCCGGTGTATTTAATTATAATTATACTCCGTCATATAGCAATTATCAATCAGATATTTTTTATATTTATACAGTTTGCACAACAAAAAGAAACGTTGCTGTCACATTTTATTGCAACAGCAACGAATTACATCTGTCGATATGAAACAAATTGGTATCATTGCCAAGAAAATATAGGCAAGAATTTCTCATTCCACATCGTTTTTTTAGTTGGAAAATTTAATCCTCATTTTTGAACTATTTTGCACTCTTTTTTTCCTTACTTACTCTTATATGTGGTGTGTAAAAGTGTTTCGGATAAAAGGCTTAATGGTTCTTTGAAAAATTCATTATATATCATTCCAATTTCCGGATTATCCATAGAATTTCTGTATTGCGCCCGTTCATCAGCCTGGTATAATGATGCGATTCTCTTTTTTCTTACCGCATCCGATACTGGAACACTTCCACAATCCGGCTGTCCTGCTCCACTAATACAGCCTCCCGGACATGTCATAACTTCTACAAAATGATATCCACTCATATCTTCTGCCAGAAATTCTTCCGCAGCCGCTGTTCCATACAGAATACAAACTTTAAGATTCTTTCCTGCAATCGTCACTTCCGCTTCTTTTCGGTTATTTAATCCTCTTACCGGACGAAGCTGATAAAAATCTGCCGGTGCCTCTTTCCCTTCTAAAACTCTGTAAACCGTTCGAAGTGCTGCTTCCATTACACCGCCGGTATTTCCGAAAATCATTCCGGCTCCAGTTCCTTCTCCTAATACACTGTCATACTTTGAAGGAGTGATTTTCCCTAAATCCATTCCTTCTTCTTTACACCACTGTACCAGCTCCTTTGTTGTAATAACATAATCATTGTCACGCATTTCTTCTATATTAAGAAGCTTTCCTGCATCACATAACTCTTCTCTTGCTATTTCTGCCTTTTTCGCTGTACAAGGTGTCACTGCTACAGAAATAATCTTTTCCGGATCAATATGTTTTTTATGTGCAAAATATGTTTTGATTACTGCTCCCTGCATTCCGATCGGACTTTTTGCAGAAGAAAGATATTTCGTTTTATCCGGATGAAAATTCTCCATGTATTTTACCCAGGCTGGACAGCAGCTGGTAAACTGAGGAAGTGGTCCGGTCCCCTTTAAAATTCTAGACAAAAGTTCAGAACCTTCTTCCATAATTGTAAGATCCGCAGAAAATGTAACATCAAATACATAATCTGCTCCAAGTGCACGCAATGCACCTACCATCTCATCTTGTGCAAATGTTCCCGGCTCTTTTCCGAAGCCGTCTGCAAAACCAACTCTGACGGATGGTGAAGTAGAAAAAACAACAATCTTTTCCGGATCTTGGATCAGTTCCTTCACAATCTTATAATGAGGACGTCCGGTAATTGCTTTTTCCGGACAAACTGCACTGCACTGTCCACAGCCAATACATTGATATGCTTCCCTTTGATTTAATAAATATTTTGCTGCTACCCCGATTTCTTCTTCACAAACCGCAAAACAATGTCCGCACTCACTACATAATGCTTCATTTTTTATAATCGCAGGATTCGCATCATCTACTGGAACCATAAAAGGAGTCGTTCGATTCATTAGCATATGGCATCTCCTCCTTTATTGATTCCACTATCAATTCCAAGACCTGCTCTTTTTTCTTTAATAATCTCATCAAATTTCTGTGCTGCAGCATCTACTTCTGTTTCAATAATAAGCTGGCCTCCGGTTAAATCCTTTAACCCTTCTGTAAGAACATTCACTGCTACCTGACTTCCTGTTACAAATGGTGATAATGCCAGATGCAGAGGGAATCCAAGTGCAAGTGCATATGCTCCATCTGCCAACGCCTGTTCCTCAAGCCACTGTGGGGCACTGATAACAACTGGAAGCTGTGGCAGATCCACATTCAGTTCTTTTGCTAATGCACAGGCAGCCATCTCAATTCGTCCAATCGCAAGACATGGACCAAAGTTAAGTACCGGGGGAACACCAAGTGCTGTACATATTTCTTTCAATCCTTCCCCACAAAGTTCTACTGCATCCATCGTCATAAGTCCGCAATTTTCTAAACCACCACAAGTACAGCCTGCGGATAATACAAGAATGTCTTTCTTAATTAATTCTTTGGCAAGTTCTACTGTAAATACATCATGTCCTTTTGCTCTTAAATTAGAGCATCCGACAACTGCTGCAATTCCTTTAATTTTTCCTGAAACGATCGCATCAATGAGTGGCTGTAAAGTACCACCTAAAGCAGCTACTAAAGTATCTTCTGATAAACCGGTAATGGACTTGTCAAAACCATGCTGTGCCATGACATTGACACGCTTCTCTCCTTTGGCCGGAGCTGTTCCATATAATTTTTCTTTTCTGTTCTTAAACCCACATAGAGCATCTGCGATAATCTGACTTGTAATCTTTTCTTTTTCCTCTGCTGTGTATGGCAATAACTGCGCATTAGCCTTCTTTGCCACATCATCAAGACAAAGCATCTTAATATCTAACTGTTCACAAATTGGCTCGATTCCCGGAATCGTACAGTTAAATTCAGAAACAACCAAATCCACACAGCCAGTCATTAATACCGCTTCACTTGTATAGTTATTACCTGCATGTCCGCAGTATACATCTTTATAGCAGCCGGAACGTGCCTGGTAATCCTGCCCCACACAAGTACAGCCTACAATACGGATTCCCTTTGCACCAACAAGCTCAGCAGACTTTTGTACAATTTCTGATTCTAATTTTTCTTCTAAGTCTGCAAACATGGACTGCTGATGTCCTGTAATCATAATATTTATATATTCTGGATCAATAATACGAAAACCTACCGGATCCATACTGATTTGCGGTGGTCCCATAATAATATCATTCATCAGGTTTGTAAGAATCAGTCCGTAATTACCTGTGGAAATACCTAAACGTAAGCACTGTAACAGCATATCCATCGGATCTGAATTCAAGTTTGTCGATGTCTTTACAACCGCATTAAAAATCTCGTCTTTTGCTCCACCCGGCAAAATACCAAGCTTCTCCCACAATTCATAACGCTTCGGAAGGGCAATATTTTTCATGAGAGTCATTTTTTCATCATATGGCTTTCTAATATCTGCAAGAACTGCATCAGCAATCATCTCTGCCGTCTTCGCACAACTGTTATGGCAGTCCGACCCACAGTTCCCACAACAGTTGATCTGTAAAATCTTTGCAAGCTTCGCAACGGAATCCTTATATTTTGGTTTCTTGCCTTCCGCCTGTAATTCCTGTGCCATCTCTTTTAATCTTCTTGCGGTATTTTCAACAACATGCGTATAACATCCTGAACCGGCAGCCACCTGTCTTAAAAAATTCCTACAGGCAATTGTATCTGCATCTGCTCCACATACACCTTTTGGTTTTGCCGGTGATAAACGACATGGACCATTCGAACATAATCTACAACATACTCCCTGTAATCCATATCCACACTTATTCTGCTGCTTCACCATACGATGATGTGAAGTATCCATCGGTGCATTCTCTAAAAATACCTCCAGCACCTTATCCGCACTGCTGCAAATCTTATCTGACATTATATAACCTCCTCCTGATTTCCCTTTCATTCTTTCATGAAATTTTCCTAACAAGTTTTCCTATTCATCGCAATTATCCCAATTCGCAGTACTCCTGCTCCAGAGTATGTTAAAAAACATTCCAGCACAGTTTTCTACAATATCAATAATTATTCTCATTATAGCAAACCAACTCCATTCACTCTTGGATAATCCTTTCATAAAATAGGGAAATATAACACTAATTTTTGTCTTTTCATGATTCACAATAAAATCTGTAATATTTCTATAAATAAATGGTATTATTTCTATATTGTCTGTAAAATTTATCTTATAATAAAAAATAATCGGGAATTTGACAGTTATATTAAAAAAGTAGGTTGCATAAAACCTGCATTTTTTATGTCAACTCTTTGTTTTCTTCCATGTTGTTTTATGTTATTGTATAGTATAATAAAGAAATAAGAGGATTGTTTATGAATCTGCATATTTCAAAATCAAAAATTCCGAATCTTTTTATATTGCCAAATCTTACCTTAAGGAAAATGAAAGTATTTCTTCTATAATTATCTAAAAACTTAGAACTTTATTAAAAATCTCTCCTTGTAATTCCTTTATATAATGAAATCGAATTATTGTATCATCTTTCATAATAATATATTCTTTTACAGGATCTATTCGCTTCACATATTCCGTTTTCTTTTCATAATGTCCGCCTTGTTTTCGGGCATCTGGTGTAAAATAATATGTAGAAATCAGAGGATGTTTATATTGGGTTTGCAGTAATATCTGTAATTTCTGATTTAGCTCTTCTTTTTCTTGTCCTGATACCTGATGAAATTCTTCCGTAGTTCTAGCAGTTTCTTTAATCTGTTCTCCATATCCAGTTAAAGCTGCAAATGGAGCAAACTGGGCTGCTCTGTCTGCAATAGGCATCTGGGAGTGTTTTTTTGATACGTGATGTGAAAGATTGATAATATCGTCATACTTTCCCATTATGCTTTATGCCCTCCTATCTGTCCATTTCTTGTTCTTGTTGTTGCACCTTCTTCGTAACTTAACCCTCGCAAAACTGCATTTTTTCCGTATTTTTTCTTAATATCAAGAATAGATTTTTGTAATCTACGTTCTTTTTCCTGTTCTTTCTTTAATGCTTCATAATCAGTAAACAGATCTAACTGCTGATATACCTGTCCTTCTTTGGGCATAACTTTAGTAGCAGTTAATGTGAGCCGCCGGATAAGGAGTTCCTTATCAATTATCCTGTCGTAAAGACTAGAAACAGCAGTTGTAATTTCTTTTAGTGAAGAAGTTGGTATATCCAGATTAATCGTACCATGTGCGTGTTTGGGGATTTTTCTTCCATAACGGTCTGTTGCAACCTCTCCACTGTATTTCTGTCCTTGTAGATTATCCCTATCATAACCTATTGTGAGGACAAATTGCTTTGAAACAAGCTTCTGTTCAAAAAGATCAAATGCAATCTGTTCCGCCATTTCTAAAACTACAACCTTTGCTTTTTCTGAGGAATAAGCAGAAGATAATACCTGTCCGGAACCGATACTTTTTGCTTCTGGTTTATATACTTTTATATCTGCAATCGTG
>NZ_ACEP01000163.1 GCF_000173975.1 Anaerobutyricum hallii DSM 3353 | reverse complement strand
GGACGCCACTGAAAAAGTGGTCGTAAAATCATATATCTGATATAATTAAGGTATCATAATTGTCGGAGGTTGAAATGTTATCATCCCAACTTAAACTTAGCCTTAGTTATTATTCAGATTTATATGACATGATTGTTCCAAAAGATCATATTCTAAGAAAAATCAGGGAATTGGTCGATTTTTCTTTTATATATGATGAATTAAAAAATAAATATTGCCTTGATAATGGACGTAATGCAAAAAATCCTATATTGCTATTTAAATATCTGCTTTTAAAATATCTTTATAACCTTTCTGATAATGGTGTTGTTGAAAGATCACGATATGATATGTCTTTTAAATATTTTCTGGAATTAACGCCAGAAGAAGAGGTTATCCATCCTAGTCTTTTAACCAAATTCAGAAAGCAGCGTTTAAAAGATGAAAATATACTTGATCTGCTCATAAATAAAAGTGTAGAACTTGCCATAAATCAAGGTGTTTTAAAAAGCAATACTATAATTGTTGACTCAACTCATACAGAAGCCCGTTATCATAAAACTACTCAGAGAGAAATGTTGAAAAAAGCCTCTACTTCTTTAAAAGTAGCTTTAAAAGATTCTGATAAAGACATTTATCTGCCAGATGAACCTGAAAAACGAGCTTCTTTAGATGAGTATAATGAATACTGTCATGAATTATTAAACACAGTTCAGGAAAGTCCGTATTCAGAACTGCCAACGATTAAAGAAGAATCTTCTATGTTATCCGAAATTTTGGATAATCAGATTGATTGTTATGATCAATCCATTGACCCGGATGCCCGGATTGGCCATAAAACGGTCAATTCTTCTTTTTACGGATACAAAACTCATTTGGCCATGACAGATGAACGGATTATCACTGCAGCAACAATCACATCCGGCGAAGCATTTGATGGTCAGGAACTTCCAGTACTGGTTCAAAAAAGTAAAGCAGCAGGTGCAACCGTTAATGAAGTAATAGCAGATACCGCATATTCCACACTGGAAAATTTAAAAGATGCACAAAGCAATGACTATAAATTAATTTCAAAGCTTAACCCGAGCATCATAAAAGGGACTCGTTCAGAGGACGGCTTTATCTTTAATAAAGATGCGGATACCATGCAGTGCCCAGCAGGGCATTTGGCTATAAAATATCGAATTGACAAACGTAGTAATCAGAAAAAGAATACACGTATCAAATATTTTTTCGATATTAATAAATGCCATGTCTGTCCTTATCGTAATGGCTGCTATAAAGAAAATGCAAAAACCAAAACGTATAGTATCACTATTAAATCGGATTATCATAAAAATCAAGAGGCGTTTCAAAAAACACAATATTTCAAGGAACGTTTCAAAACCCGCTATATGATAGAGGCAAAAAATAGTGAATTAAAAAATATACACGGATATAGTCGTTGTGATGCTGCTGGACTATCAAACATGCAACTTCAAGGAGCAGTATCAATATTTGCAGTCAATTTAAAACGAATTTTAAAACTAAAGGGAGAAGTCTGCCCAAATGAGAAAAAATAGGAAAATTCATCTCTCAAAAGGGTAGATTTTGCATCCCTCAAAACACTATTTTAGCAATATTTTATTATCAAGGAACATTTTGGCATATATTTGACGCCCTGTGATAC
>NZ_ACEP01000164.1 GCF_000173975.1 Anaerobutyricum hallii DSM 3353 | reverse complement strand
AAGGTCAAGCTTTCGACCGATTAGTAACAGTCAACTCCACACATCGCTGTGCTTCCATCTCTGCCCTATCTACCTCATCGTCTCTAAGGGGTCTCTCACTCTTTCGAGTATGGATATCTCATCTTGAGGGGGGCTTCACGCTTAGATGCCTTCAGCGTTTATCCCTTCCCGTCTTGGCTACCCGGCCGTGCCATTGGCATGACAACCGGTCCACCAGCGGACGGTCCATCCCGGTCCTCTCGTACTAAGGACAGCTCCTCTCAGATATCCTGCGCCCGCGCCGGATAGGGACCGAACTGTCTCACGACGTTCTGAACCCAGCTCGCGTACCGCTTTAATGGGCGAACAGCCCAACCCTTGGAACCTGCTCCAGCTCCAGGATGCGATGAGCCGACATCGAGGTGCCAAACCACTCCGTCGATGTGAACTCTTGGGAGTGATAAGCCTGTTATCCCCAGGGTAGCTTTTATCCGTTGAGCGATGGCAATCCCACTTTATGCCACCGGATCACTAAGTCCTACTTTCGTACCTGCTCCACCCGTCGGTGTCGCAGTCAAGCCTCCTTCTGCCTTTGCACTCTCTGGATGGTTTCCAACCATCCTGAGGAGACCTTTGAGCGCCTCCGATACCCTTTCGGAGGCGACCGCCCCAGTCAAACTCCCCGCCTGACATTGTCCCCCGCCCGGGTCACGGGCGCAGGTTAGAAACCCAGTACTGCAGGGGTGGTATCCCAACATCGGCTCCCTCACGGCTGGCGCCATGAGTTCTTAGCCTCCCACCTATCCTGTACATGCAATACCGAATCCCAGTATCAGGCTGGAGTAAAGCTCCATGGGGTCTTTCCGTCCTGGCGCGGGTAACCAGCATCTTCACTGGTATTTCAATTTCACCGGGTGTGTTGTTGAGACAGTGCCCAAATCATTACGCCTTTCGTGCGGGTCGGAACTTACCCGACAAGGAATTTCGCTACCTTAGGACCGTTATAGTTACGGCCGCCGTTTACTGGGGCTTAAGTTCAAACCTTCGCTCGCGCTAAGCTCTCCCCTTAACCTTCCAGCACCGGGCAGGCGTCAGCCCATATACCTCACCTTCGGTTTCGCATAGACCTGTGTTTTTGCTAAACAGTTGCTTGGGCCATTTCTCTGCGGCTGCTTGCGCAGCACTCCTTCTCCCGAAGTTACGGAGTCATTTTGCCGAGTTCCTTAACAACACTTCTCCCGCCGGCCTTAGGATCCTCTCCTCATCCACCTGTGTCGGTTTACGGTACGGGCCCTTGCTACACGATAGCGGCTTTTCTCGACAGGAAGGGGCCGCAGCTTCACTACTTCATTTCGCTCCGCATCACGCCTTCGTCTCATGCAGGGCGGATTTTCCAACCCTGCGACTCCTTCGCTTGCACCGGGCTTTCCATTCCCGGCTCTGCTTCCCTTCCCGTGTCCCCGCAGTTCTGATAACAAGGGGTGCAGGAATCTTAAACCTGCTGTCCATCGGATACGCATCTCTGCCTCTCCTTAGGCCCCGACTTACCCAGAGCAGATCAGCTTTACTCTGGAAACCTTGGATATTCGGCCGCAAGGATT
>NZ_ACEP01000165.1 GCF_000173975.1 Anaerobutyricum hallii DSM 3353 | reverse complement strand
GCAAATGGTATATGTTACATTTGTCTTGTTCTCCTCATACTGACGAATCTTTCTATCAAGCCAATGATTGTATACCATTCTCACACAACCAAAAGTCTTAGCAAACAAACTCTTCTGTTCATCATTGGGATATATTCTGAATTTATATGCTCTGTTTGCCACCATGCCACTTCCTTTTCCTCGAACCCCCACCTGTGATACTTGAACACAAGCACAAGATGATAGTATAGTAAGAATACTAAATGTGCGTTATTATCTCAATTTATTGTATCTCAATTTTTTATTATCCGACTAAAGATACTATACTATAATCAGGATGCTCTATCAAGCAGGTAGCAGACACAATTCATCTCCCACCTTAGAGGTCGGAGTCTTCTTGCTGTAAGAGGATAAAATATATCTGACTTTATTTTATACATATAGATATACCATTATTTTACTATATAGTAAGTATTTTTTCGAACATATTTTTGTTTTCAAAAAAAGCATTCAGCTATATACAAAAACAAACACTTTTATCTCGGTAATTGAACTACCGAGAATTCTCGCTTAGTTTTCTAAAGGATTATAAACATCTTTAATAATTTATTCTTTACTATTATATTCTATCTTTTACATTCCATAATGTATCTATTAATTCACATTTTTATCTGCACTGATGAACGCAGCACAGCTATTTACATTCCATAATGTATCTATTAATTCATATTATGTCCAAAGGCAGTGGTTTAGCCAAAGTCATTTACATTCCATAATGTATCTATTAATTCGCCTGTGGCCGCTTATTCCTTACCACTTTTACTTCATTTACATTCCATAATGTATCTATTAATTCGCGTGATGGTCGCTGACTTGATCTTCCAATCTTCTTCATTTACATTCCATAATGTATCTATTAATTCCGCAGCGATCTCATCCAGTATCAAGGTCATCAAACGATTTACATTCCATAATGTATCTATTAATTCCAAAGGCATTTTCAGTATGGATATGTATTTCACTATTTACATTCCATAATGTATCTATTAATTCTGCCGTAGCATCATTGCATATTGATATGTGTCATGGATTTACATTCCATAATGTATCTATTAATTCTCTAATTTTTCCATCGGGAGTGTAATATCGGAGTTTAATTTACATTCCATAATGTATCTATTAATTCACCATCTGCCAGACTGGTATCTGACACACAGATGAATTTACATTCCATAATGTATCTATTAATTCTCACCCTGATAACCACAATCAAGACAACTATCAATATTTACATTCCATAATGTATCTATTAATTCGCTCCGCAGCAGTTTTTTGATTCTTAAAAATTCTTTGATTTACATTCCATAATGTATCTATTAATTCTGCGAAAGGGAATAAGAAATGTATTGATATGCTCAATTTACATTCCATAATGTATCTATTAATTCTAATTTTTAAAACATTACTAACATAACCTGCGTCATTTACATTCCATAATGTATCTATTAATTCTGTAATCGTTCCTACCAATGTTTCCTCTGAAATGTTCATTTACATTCCATAATGTATCTATTAATTCCAAGGTACTAAATGCGGCTCCTACTCCCGAAATGACATTTACATTCCATAATGTATCTATTAATTCTTACATCGTGAAAAGATTTCTTTTCTACATCATAATTTACATTCCATAATGTATCTATTAATTCTTTATTCCTCCTTCCAATCTAACATACTAATTGTGAAATTTACATTCCATAATGTATCTATTAATTCCTAACAGGATGCCCGATACTGTTCCTCGTTGTCTATTTACATTCCATAATGTATCTATTAATTCACCAGAGAGAATTAATGAAAGTTTTGGTGGTTATGGATTTACATTCCATAATGTATCTATTAATTCTATAAAAAACGATTAATGAAAACCGTAAATTCTTTATTTACATTCCATAATGTATCTATTAATTCAAAAGATAGTTCACACGATTTAATTATGAAATATGTATTTACATTCCATAATGTATCTATTAATTCACTGAATACTTTTATCTAAATCAGTTTTAGATGTGTATTTACATTCCATAATGTATCTATTAATTCCTGGTATTCCCACTCATCGGTATCTACCTTTTTGACATTTACATTCCATAATGTATCTATTAATTCAATCCAGTCTGTTGTAATTGTTCTATCCAATCTGCATTTACATTCCATAATGTATCTATTAATTCCAGAATCACAAGAGGAAATGGTCTGGGTTCCAAATACATTTACATTCCATAATGTATCTATTAATTCTAAAAGCATTACTCAAAAAGTTACATGAATTATCATTTACATTCCATAATGTATCTATTAATTCATTTTTGGCGGAGCTATCGCTTATCTTTTAGGTGGTATTTACATTCCATAATGTATCTATTAATTCATAGAGTTCTACATTATAAAACTCGTCCCAAATTTATTTACATTCCATAATGTATCTATTAATTCTGGACATTGACAAGTATTAGTTAGATTTACAAATATATTTACATTCCATAATGTATCTATTAATTCCTTAACCAGTGCGTTATATTCCTTTAACGCAACTTTCTGATTTACATTCCATAATGTATCTATTAATTCTTTTACTTGTCTTTTCTTTTCCGCTTCTGATTTTTTATTTACATTCCATAATGTATCTATTAATTCCTGCACCCAACTTGCAGAATTTTATCTGCAGAAGCATTTACATTCCATAATGTATCTATTAATTCCCGTCCTCCAGCTACCATTATATCATCTATAGTCTTTCTTCTTTTTCTGTCGACCTCTTTCTATTCTCCCCATCTTACATCCATATTTTTATTATAATTTCGCTCTCAGCCCATATTTATCGCATTGTCAACCTCCCTATATTTTTGCATTATTATCGGTCGACAATTTATATCTTCTTTATTTATGTCAAAATCTCATCTATAACTATACTTTACCATTCACTAAAATTGTACTTGCATTATATCACCTTTCTTTGCATTTTACAACACTAATCTAATAGGATAAATATTTTTCTTTTCACATCAATATTAATTATAATCTTAAGTATATTGTCAACACAGTTATTTTCCTTTATAATATGGATTTATAGTAATAACATATTGGAATGTAAAGATTAGTTTAGTTTTGAAACTTTCTTTTAACCGCTACATTTTGGATTTTCCTAATCTATACATTCCACTTGTTATTACAGAATGCTATCTACTTCAATAATTCCGATATATTAATCTCCAATCCTTCATAAATCCCACTTTGAATCGTCTGAATAAATAGGCTTATCATCGGTGCTTCATCCTGCTCGTAATAGTAAATCGTTGTTCGCTCCTTTTCAGGATCAACAATCCAATATTCTCTTACACCGACATCCGAATATAATGGATTCTTTGTTGTATAATCCATCTTCCTGCTAGACTTTGAAACAACTTCGATTACAAAATCCGGGACACCTACACAGCCCCTGTCATTTAATTTATCTTTATCACAAATGACACTGATATCTGGCTCCACATATATTTTTTCATCTTTATTTAAAAAACCGCAAATGGTGATGGATATACCTCACATTCCCCTTTATTTTTCTCAATATAGCTTTTGACGGTGTTACGCAATCTTTGAAAACTATATTCTTCATTTCTTTGTGCTTTTAACGTTTAGAAACCCCCACAATTCCAGCCTGATTTCCTAAATAAATGCCCCAATGA
>NZ_ACEP01000166.1 GCF_000173975.1 Anaerobutyricum hallii DSM 3353 | reverse complement strand
GAATATAGGTTCTTTTATTTACTGTGAGCTGTCTTTGGCTGCTGAAGTAAAGTCAGAATTTATGTTTTATTGAATTTTGTGACTTTGTGCTGCGGAATTTTGACCATAGAAACTTCGGACTGCTTTTTCCGAAGTTTCTGTTTTATTGGGCAAAATGGAGCGTTTAGCACAACGGAACAAAATCAATAAATTTTTTAGGACTTCTTCTCGTTAATCCTTCTGGCAATCCGATTGTTTGTTCTTCTATAGAGGCGTCTCCCTTGCCTGTGGCAAATTCTATTTATCGTATTCTTCGTAGCCCTTATAGAGCTCAAATTCCTCAATAATAGATTCTTCCGGTGCCTTTGTCATCAGACTCACTACCACGATAAACAGTAAGCTGATAATAAATCCAACAACGAGAGAATATAATCCTGTTGCTACATATGGAGTCTGACCTCCGATAATCGGGATATAATCCCAGATAATCACGGTTAAAGCTCCAGAAAGAAGTCCTGCGATAGCTCCTGGAAGGTTAGTTCTCTTCCAGAAAAGACTCATTACTACTAATGGGCCGAAGGCAGCTCCAAGTCCTGCCCAGGCATCGGATACGAGTGCCATGACGGAGCTGTTTGGATCCCATGCAATAATGAAAGCAAGGGCTGCAACAATAATTGTTGTGATTCGTCCAATATTTAATACTTCCTTATCACTTGCACTTGGTTTAAAAATCCCCTGATAAATATCTGCGGATACTGAGGATGAGCATACAAGAAGCTGTGAATCAGCTGTGGACATGATTGCTGCTAAGATACCACAGATAAAGAGACCTCCAATAAATGGAAGGTTAATCTTATTTGTAAATGTTTCCTGAATCATCTGGATGAATACAGATTCTGTAGATGGTGCGCCTGCTGTTTCTCCAAGAATCATTGGAAGAAGGTAAGCTCGACCTACTACTCCGATCACTACAGCAAGAGTAAGGGAAATTACTACCCACACGATTGCGATCACAGATGACTTACGAAGTTCTTTTTCATTCTTGATTGCCATGAAACGGATGAGGATATGTGGCATTCCGCAGTATCCAAGTCCCCAGGCAAGGTTAGAGATAATCTCAATCGGTGTGATAGCATGATCTCCGTTGTACATAAGACTCATATAATGCTCAGAGTTCACACCACTTTGTGCTAATAAAGAGGAGAAATCTCCACTTACATAACCCCATGCGATAATCGGTACAATCAAAAGGGCAATAAGCATCATTGTTCCCTATACGAAGTCTGTTGTACATACAGCGAGGAATCCCCCCATAAATGTGTAGATCAGGATAACAGCTGCTCCGATAAATAATGCCACATGATAATCAATACCAAATACGGTGTTGAAAAGCTTTCCTCCTGATGCCAGCGCAGAAGCGGTGTATACTAAGAAGAAAACAACGATAATCGCAGAAGAGATTCCTAACAAAATCTTCTTTTCATCATGATAACGATTACCAAAAAATTCTGGCAGAGTCATTGAGTTATTTGCTACGATGGTGTAGGCACGAAGCGGTTTTGCAATGATTAACCAGTTTGCGATTGTTCCAAGTCCAAGACCTATAGCAATCCATGCCTGCCCTGTACCCAGCGCATAAATGGAACCTGGAAGTCCCATAAGAAGCCATCCACTCATATCGGATGCCTGTGCAGATAAGGCTGCAACTGGGCCGGACAGTCCTCTGCCGCCTAAGAAATAGTCATCAGCCCCTGTTGTTTTTTTCATACACCAGACGCCAATTCCAATCATCAGCAGTAAGTACACGCCAAAGGCGCATAATATTGCGGTTGTTGTTGACATACTTTGTCCTCCTGTTTTTCTTTTTATTTATTCATCATACAAATTTTTGTATAACAATCTCACTTTATCTTTATGGAATTCGTATTCCTCTGACTGATTTAAGGTAATATTTTCATTCGTCACGCTAACTTGATGAACGGTAATCTTATCCCCTTCTTTTACAGCACTTTTGGGAATCTCTAAGACACTGCTACTCTCTTTTTTCGAGGCAGCACGCACTCCATTTACAAAGACACGGCTTGCATCTGTAAAGTTATTTCCAAGTAACAGATAATCATCTCTGTCTTCTTTTATCTCCGTAATTTCTACAGGACTCAGGCTGTAGTTAATCTTCGTCGGCTCTAAGGACTTTTTATCCTCTCTTACAAAGTTACTTCCATAAAGCATATCATATTGTAAAAGCTTTAAGTTTTTACGGTATTTCTTATCCTCTTCCATTGTCTGATGGTATTCATTTAAGAATCCATTATGAATTCCTACTTCTTTTAACACTTTAGACGCAAGCTGCCAGGCTTCTACTTTCCCAGACTGCTTCTTTTTATTCTCTTTGTTATATCCAAAGTTATCCCAGATAAAATATGGTGTCTCATATTTGGAATTCGTTTTTAAATCTTTGCTTTCTAAATTCATTCCCGGCAAATGGTCTCCGTATGCGATAACCATTACATCTTCATGATAATCCGAAAGCTTATCCGTCAAATCTTTAATGAAATCATCCATCTCTCTTGTCTGATTTACATAGTATGTAAACTGGTTAAGATAACTCTGACTCATTCCCTCACCAGAAACAGTAATCGGAGAACCGCTCTGGTCATCAGTCGGATAATCTCCATGCCCCTGCACAGAAATCGTATAAATAATATCTTTCTTCTTCGTCTGATTTAATGTATCCATAATGTACGTTGTCAGAATAGAATCCTTTGCCCAGCCCACTTCATTCCTGCTCTTTACATCCATATTTTCAATGGTAATAAAATTATTAAATCCAAGATTGGAAAAAACAGCATCTCTGTCGTAAAAAGAAGCATTATTATTATGAATCACACTGGACTCATAATTTTTCTCCTTTAACCAGTAAGCAACACTGTCACAGGTTGTCTTGTGGAGGATACTTCGGTATGGGTACTCTCCTGTACCAAAGTAATCCATGTTCATTCCTGTAATCACTTCAAATTCTGTATTAATTGTCCCCGCTCCATATACTGGAACTTTCAAATACCCGGAGGTATATTCTTTCTGAATCTTATGAAATGTCGGAATCGGGTCTTCCGAAACTTTTAAATTCTTTACGGTTGTCGCATCGAAAAAGGATTCTAACTGAATAAAAATAATATTCGGTTCCCGTACATCTTCTGCTTTTTCCGATTGTTTTTGCTTCTTTTCTGCCTTTTTGACCTTTTTCTTTATACCTTTTACCGTATCTCTCGAATAGTTGATCGGGCGGTCAATTCCTGTATCTATCGCTGTCACACAAAATCCATAGGCAACCCCATAATCTTTATATCCAGCTATCAGGTTATCAAACTTCTTGATAAGCATTCCCTTGCCGACACCGACATATGTTACTGCACAAAAACACACTACTGTAACTGCTGTATATAAAAATCCGGAGAAAGCACTTTTAAACTTCTTATCCTCCGGCGAATAGAGGTAAAGACATACAAGACCTCCTACTCCAATCACCAGCAAAATAACAATCGCTACAATCTGCCATACCTCAAGATAGCTGCTGAGAATCGGCAGTACCGACTTCACTAACGTAAGGTCTACCGCTGTAAACGGTGTCTTTCTGTCACTTAGCACAATGCCATTCGCAATCGCCACAAGACTCCAGCAGCCAGTAATAAATACATACGCAAAAATCTTTTTCTTTACTAAAAATACAACCGATAAACATAAAAATATAATAAATCCATTATAAAGAAATACAAATGTTCTCTCCTGAACAAACGAGAACACCTCACTTACTGATCTTCTCTCTGTAAATTCCAAAAGAAGATTCAGACAGAGAGTAAGAATCAGATTAAGAATGAGAACTCTGCAGTTTGATGAGTCCTTTATTCTCTCCCATATATTTTTCTCTCCCATAGTTACTCCTTGTCTATTCCTTTGCTGTCCTTTGTATCTGCATTGCCTGTACAATAAATCGTCCGGCTTCCGAAGAAGAAGTACAGGTGGACAATGTCAACATATTTTCTGTACTGCCTGTCTTTGTTCCAAGATGATAGAGCGACTTTTCTACTGCCGTCTTTAAATAATCTGCATAGTCCTCTTCGGTGGCAAATTCTATTGTATAGACATCGGCATCTACATTCACATCAATTTCTCTTGCCGCAAAAACCTGATACTCTATCTCTTCTTGTGGTGTGATAATCCATATCTTCTGATGGTCTTTATAATCGGCATCTGCATTATAACTGGTATCATAATTCTTCTTTAACATACCAAACATCTGACCATTCTTCAAGTTATGCCCATAAACAATACTGTTTTCTGAAGAAAAATCTGCCTCACATCCCGCATCTAAAAAGATAGCTCCAATAAAACTATCCTTTCCTTCAAAGGTTCTGTGAAGATAGGAAGTATTGTCCGTTGTCTGGACAATCGGATAATTAATACCAGTTCCCTTAATATAAATCCATGCTTTTACATCAGGATTTATCCTGGCAAGTGCATCAAAATCCACCTGAACCGGACAAGTATCCGGTCCTGACTTTTTCTTCCTCTTTTTATCAGAATCCTTTTTTTCCTTTACATACTGCCTTAACTGCTCATACTCTTTTCTTCCACCATGATAATTATTGTAATATCCCCACAGTTTCCACGCAGCAACACAAAAAACAACAATACACAATAGAAGAAGCAGATTTGAGAAAAATCCGCTCCCTTTTCTTTTTTTCTTTCTGCTCATAAGCACACCTATTTCAGACGAAGAGGCAGTCCGCTGATGGCTACATAAACTTCATCACTTAATGAAGCAAGCACCTGATTGGCCTTTCCTGAAATATCACTGAAAATTCTTCCAAGACGGTAAGATGGTACAATGCTCATTCCTACTTCATTGGATACAATGATAAGTGTTTTATCCTCATCACGAATTGCCTTTACAAGATTGGTCAGTTCCTTAATAACCTCACTCTCAAGCTTCTCCACCTCAGAAGCAGAAATCTTATCGAAATCTCTCTCCTCTTCTTCGAACAAAATATTCGTGATCATAACAGTGACACAGTCAAGAAGAATGGTATTCTTTTCCGTATTTTTTACAACCTCACCAAGATCGCGGTATCCTTCATAAGTTCCCCATTCCGGATCACGTCGCTCCTGATGCATACGGATACGCTCCTTCATGTCATCATCAATCGGAATCGCTGTCGCAAGGTAAAGAACACTGCGCTTGCCATATTCCTTTGCCTTCTGCTCTGCAATCACGCTCTTTCCACTTCGGCTTCCACCGGTAACCATAATAACCTTTGACATAACTCTTCCTCCTTAAAATATCCGGGATAATTCTTCTCAAATCCCCCGGTTACTTAAATATTTCAGGTTGCTTGAACATTTTGTATAAAATATTGCACAAAATAGATTCCTTTGAAAACGCTTTATTCCTTCGAAGGTTGTGGGTCGAGGACAGAAATCTCGCCCCGCATAATAAATCCCATCGTGATAAATACTGTCACAATCATAAGCACAAAACTATCTATCATGTATCCAAGTGCTATATTCGCGCTTCCGATAACCGCCGCCAGCGTTCTGGCATAGACCGCAATGTAAAAGGACTCTGCCATTGATACAATCTTACCCTCTGTCGTTCGGACACTTCCCCTGCATATAAGGGCAAATGCCAACGCTACCAAAAGATACTGTACTGCCTTCGTTATAAGAAGTACCACCAAATAGAATACAAGAAACATATAAAATGCTGGAAGCATCTCTGCTAATCCCTTATTATTCAACTTCCAATTTTTAAACTGAGAAAGTACAATCTGCTGATTTCCACTTGGCATCTTAATTAAAATGTTCTTCTTTCCAACTAAAAGTTCCTGTACATAATCAGATTTAAAATCCGACTCCTTAAATTCTTCAACTGACGAATCTGCCTTGATATGAACAACCCCGCCTATTGTAAAATCAATCGGACTCTCACTCTGAAAATATCCTTTTTCTAAAGTAAACTTCGGGATACGGTTTAAAACCAGATTTTCTAAACCACCGACACTCGCCGTCCATGCCGCAAATGGAATCACATTCTCGATAAGTACGAGAAACATGACAAGCACAGCTACATAACCGACAAATGCTCCCTTTTTCTTCTTAATCAGTTCTTTATACTGAGATGGATGGATGCAGGCAATCACATACTGCCACAAAAATCCAATCTTACTCTCCTGCTGCATCATCTTCCCCCTATACCGGATATACAATAGAGGCGGCAATCTCGTCTGCCTTTTCTTTGCTAATCAATACTTCAATTAACTTCAGTGCAAATGCAATCGCTGTACCTACTCCCCGGCTTGTTACTACATTACCATCAACAGCAACCGGCTCTTCTGTATACTCTCCCACAGGAATTCCGTCAAGACATCCCGGATAACTGGTTGCCTTTCTGTCCTTTAAAAAGCCAAGTCCGCCAAATACAGATGGTGCCGCACAGATTGCTGCTACCCACTTACCAGCCTCATACTGCTTTTTTAAAAGTTCTGCAAGACCCTCATGGTCTCTTAAATAATTCGTTCCCGGCATTCCTCCCGGAAGTACGAGCATATCTGCCTCTTCCTTAATATCTTCTATTAAAATGTCTGTATTCACAGAAATATTACGGGCTCCTGTTATCTTTGTTCTTCCCATAATGGAAACCATCGTCACAGAAACACCAGCTCTTCTCAATAAATCTACTGCCGTAAGTCCTTCTACTTCCTCAAAACCATCGGCACAAAATACATATACTGAACGCATCATAAGCCTCCTTTACTTTGTTAATAAATTCATTATCCTTAATAATATCCTACTTGCACCTTTTTATCAAGCTTGGTCATACTTTTTTCACTTTATTTCTCCTAAAAATATGATATTATATAGTAATACATTGTTATCGACTGTTATTTTTTAATTAAAATAATATTTTAGGGAGGATGAACATGGAAATTGAAAGAAAGTTTTTAATAAAATCTTTACCCGACAATTTAGAAAGTTATTCCTGTGATACTTTAATTCAGGCATACATTTCCACAGAACCCGTTATCCGTGTCAGGCAAAAAAACGAAGATTATATTCTCACCCTGAAGTCTGCTGGATTACTCGCCAGAGAAGAAATTGAAATGCCACTTACAGAAGAATCTTTCAAACATCTGCTTTCAAAAAAAGATGGCATTTCTATCAAAAAGAAACGGTATAAAATTCCAGATACCCCTTACTTAATCGAACTTGACGTATTCGAGGGCGATTACAATGGATTTTGCATGGCAGAAGTAGAATTTTCGGATATAGACAGTGCCAATGCTTACAATGCTCCTGCCTGGTTCGGCCCGGAAGTTACAATGGATTCCCGTTTTCATAATTCCAGTTTAAGCAAGAGAAATCCAGCGGAAGTTCAGGAATTTCTGGAATTAATCCAGAAGATGTAATATGATTATAAGAATTTCGAAATTGTAACACAATTTTAAGAATAATTAATATCATTTTTCTTGAAAATGTATTATAATGTTACTGTTTTGTAACTCTATAAATTTATATAGTCTAGTTACAAATCCGGGTCACACAAAGGGAATCTCATAAATATGATTCTTTTGTTCTTTTGTAGGCAAAACCACTATCTTCAGATGCTGGAAATTGACTATAATACAGCCCACGCGCAAATCTACTGCGCGATTTATCATTAAATTAATTTTAAGAAAGGAGATTATTCACGAATGAGTGATACACAGACAACAAATGTCACACCAGACAGTTCAACAACAAGAAACCGCCGCAGTGACAAAAAGTCCTCTAAGACAGGTAAGATTGCCGCAGCCGTTATTGTTGTTTTACTTCTTGCCGTTTACGGCGGTGGTGTTTACTATTATTCCAGCCATTTTCCACATAACACATTAATCAACCATGTAAAAGTCGGGGAGATGGATGTAACCAAAGCTGAGAAAACATTTACAGATGACCTTGCATCTCATAAGATTTCTTTAAAAGAAAAGGAACGTACAGAAGTTATTGATGCTAACGATGTCGGAACAGTCATCAATGTCGGCAGCCAGATCAGTGACTTACAGGATTCCATGAATCCATGGTTATGGTTCACAAATCTGTTTGGTTCCAAACACTATACTGTTAAATTAGATGTAACTTACGATGAAACCAAATTGGAAAAAGTTATTAATAATCTTGCATGTTTCAAAAAAGAAAATGTAACTGCACCAAAGAGTACTTACATAAAAGCAGGAGACAGCCAGTTTGAAATTGTCCCTGAAGTTCTTGGTAACACTGTAAAGAAAAAAGCTCTCATCAAGTTAATTGGAAAGGACCTTTCCACAGGAATCACAAAGATTGACCTTGAAAAAGAGAATCTTTACAAACTTCCAAAATATTATGCAAAAGATAAGGTCGTAACTGATGCCCTCGCAAAAGCAAACAAATACGCTGGCGGCACTATCACTTATGATTTTGATTACACAACAGAGACACTTGATTATGAAACATCCAAAGACTGGGTTAAAATCTCCAAAGACTTTAAAGTAACATTAGACGAAAGCAAAGTTGGAGACTATATTGAAAAACTCGGCTCCAAATACAATACAATGGGATCCTCCCGTCCTTTCACTACCGCTTACGGCTCTAAGATCAATGTATACGGCGGTGACTACGGCTGGAAGATTTATTTCGATAAAGAAAAAACCAAACTTATCAAAGAAATCAAGTCCGGTAAAGATGTAGAAAGAGAACCTGTATACTCCTACAAAGCCAAATGCAGAAAGTCAGCTAAAGATGATATCGGTGACTCTTATGTCGAAGTAAGTATTTCCAATCAGGAAATATGGCTCTACGTTAACGGAGAATGTAAAGTAAACTCCTCCGTTGTAACTGGTGACCCAACAAGGGGACATCAGACTTATACAGGCGTTTATGCAATCACTTATAAACAAAAAGATGCTACCTTAACAGGACCAAACGCTGGTGGCGGCTCCTATTCCTCTCATGTAAACTTCTGGATGCCATTTAATGGTGGTCAGGGACTCCATGATGCAGATAGCTGGAGAAGTTCTTATGGCGGTTCTATTTACAGAGGAAGCGGTTCTCATGGCTGTGTTAACTGCCCTTATTCTACCGCAGCGACTCTTTATAAATATGTAGATGCAGGATTCCCTGTTATCGTTTACTAAACAGTTAATCACTTTTTATTTGTTAATGACATAAAATATCCCCACCGGGTGGAGTGTTGCTCTACAATGGTGGGGATATTTTTTTGATTTGCCGCAGAAACAGACGAACTCCAGAAGATAAATAAAGCCTATTTGTGACTTTGACTTTAGTCGCGGCGGTTTGAATGTTCGCTTATACGCTCGCATCCAAACCTTGCTCCGAGGCCACAAATAGGCTTTATTTATCTTCTGGAGTTCTGCCGTTGGCAGCTTGGGAAATCAGTTAGGGGGAGCTTTGAGGAAGATGACAGGAGATATAAAAATTCCAGGAAATCAAAACTTATTGGATTGACTCTTAAACGATTGTCATAATAGTATAGCATTTTATCCTCTTACAGCAAGAATACTCCGACCTCTAAGGTGGGAGATGAATTGCGTCTGCTACCCACTTGATAGAGTA
>NZ_ACEP01000167.1 GCF_000173975.1 Anaerobutyricum hallii DSM 3353 | reverse complement strand
CGCTATATTTGTGACTTTAGTCGCTGCAGGTTGAATGTTCGCTTATGCGCTCGCATCCACCCTCTGCTCCGAGGCCACAAATATAGCGTATTGTCTCTCTTTGGGAGCTGTCTTTGGCTGTTGGAGCAAAATCAGAATTCATGTTGGAGAATTTGGGGATTGTTTAGAAGATTATATTTGGGAGAGAATGGAAAATGGGCTATTAAAGATTAACGTAATCTATTGTTACAATGTCAAGGCAAGAATATAGTAACATCAAAAAGTAGCTTAATAAATAAATCCCCAAAAGTCTTCCTTTTGGGGATTTATCTCTTTATTGATTAAATTATAAATTATTTGTTCTATACCACTGTAACATTTCATTTAATTTTTGACGGAACAAATTATTACTTTCCTCTCTTAATCTGGTATCTTCCATCAAAATGCCAACTGGTGTTGTTGTTAGATTCAATCCTTTTAAAGTAAACAAATGACTATTTTCTATTTTTCTCATTGTCTCATATTTAAGAGATGACACACCATATGGGATTGTAAAAGTTTCCGTTAATGTCTGATTCCCATCAGCAAATGTCCAAAGACAGGCTATTTTATGGGGAAGTCCATTGATTTTTATATCCACCTTTTTCCCACTATCTACCGATGCTATCTTTCGTCCATCAAAGATAATCTCACATCCTATTTTATTTAGACAAAATTGCTTTGTACGCGAAACTACTATTGTTCTTGTTGTCATTTTAAGTTTATTTTCAATAAACTCTCTCTCTTTTTCTGTTATTTGATTCATAAAACCCTCCTGTATAAAAATTATATTATAAAATGACAAAAGGCTACCAAACACCCTGTCATAAATACATTCATCAGAATAGATGATTCATTTTTCTGGCCCATTCCAAAAAGTAATCCATTCGCTTCCCCAGCAAAAAAGAGAACTCCTCCTACTAATATTGAAATAACATATCCTAACATCCATCCAAACGTAGATAATCCAGTTGCCCTGGCTGTTCCTGCTGCAAAATGATGTATAAGTTTATAAAAAAAGGCTATTCTAGCAATATCAAGAGCAAACGATATAATTACAATAAGGACATTATTTTTGTACTTATATAATGCAAAATATAAATCCTGAATTATATCTTTAATCAAAAATAAAATACAAATCACTCCCAGAATAGCTAATACAAATTTGGTAGATGCATTAATAAAAACAATAGAAACCAGTAATATAAATGCCAATACCAAGCCTAAATTAAAAAATATTACAACCATACTTCCTCCTTGATTTTTCTTTAATAATAGGTCAATTTCACCCTAAAGTCAATAGGTCAGTATGACATAATTCTTCAAAAAAGGAGTTCTTATGTCTCGTTTAAAGGAATTAAGAAAAGAAAAAGGTTACACCCAGGTAAAAATGCAATTATTAACAGGAATTGATCAAAGCGATTATTCCAAAATAGAAAATGGAAAACGCTATTACACATTTGAACAATGTAGAAAAATTGCATTGGCATTAGAGACAAGCATGGATTATCTTGCTGGATTGACTGATGAAAAGAAACCATATCCACGGATAATAAAAAAATAACTTTAAATTTTGAATTTACCGAATGCCAAAATTGACTCACCCAAAGAGAGACGATACCCTATATTTGTGGCCTGGGAGTAAAGGTTGAATGTGAGTGATTAAGCGAACATTCAACCTACAGCGACAAAAGTCACAAATATAGGGTATTTTCTTCCTTGAGGCGTCCCCCTTGCCTGCGGCAAATCAGATTTTTTCTCTTTTTGTTGTTAAAACAACGGTTTTTTCTTCTCATCTATATTACAATAACACAGAACCAAGAAATCCAGACTGTCACAAAGCTTTCCACATAACTGTGACAGTATTTTTATCTCACATAAATTCAAAAAACAAAGGAGAACTAACGATGATTCGAAGAATTATACACATTAACGAAGAAAAATGTAACGGCTGTGGTGCCTGTGCCGATGCCTGCCATGAAAGCGCAATTGGAATGGTGAACGGAAAGGCAAAGCTTTTGCGTGATGACTACTGTGACGGACTTGGTGACTGTCTGCCAGCCTGTCCTACTGGAGCAATCACTTTCGAAGAACGTGAAGCTGCCGCTTATGATGAAGCTGCAGTAATGGCAAATAAACAGAAAAAAGAGGCTTCTGCCATTAATACTGCACAGTCTGTACCACAATCTAACGAAGCGAAAAAAGCACACACAGCTCACGGTTGTCCAGGCCAGCGTATCGCACAGTTTAACCGCCAGAACACAGCAGATTCTGCCTCTGATAATGAAACTACTTCTACACCTGCTGCAATCACCTCTCAGCTTAGCCAGTGGCCAGTGCAGATTAAATTAGCTCCAGTTACTGCTCCATATTTTAACGGTGCAAAATTGTTAATTGCTGCTGACTGTACCGCATATGCTTATGCTAACTTCCATCAGGATTTTATCAAAGGAAAAATCACTCTGGTAGGATGTCCAAAACTCGATGCTGTTGACTATAGTGAAAAACTTACAGAAATTATCGCTACTAACGATATTAAAAGTGTTACCATCGTCCGTATGGAAGTTCCTTGCTGCGGTGGATTGGAACATGCCGCTGTGACTGCTTTGAAAAACAGTGGAAAGTTTATTCCATGGCAGGTGGTAACAATTTCTATTGACGGCAAAATTTTAGATTAATTCAGCAAATAGGAATTTGCCGGGGTGAGTAGACAGACGAACCCCGGCAAATTTATTAAAAGATTTGGGGAAGAAGACAGGAGAATGAGTCTGCCTGGGAAACTAAATTTCGAAGGATTGACACAAAAATCCATAAGAAAAAATTATTATTTTTACACATTAAAATAACAATATGAGTGTCGAACTCTTATGATTCAACTTTTTAAAAAGCCACAATCTTCTGGCGA
>NZ_ACEP01000168.1 GCF_000173975.1 Anaerobutyricum hallii DSM 3353 | reverse complement strand
GTATTTTCTCATAAAATCACAGCCTTTCGAGGAATCCCCAAATTCCTCCAACTGGTTTTCTGAGCTGCCAGCGCACAGAACTCCTGAAGCTAAATAAAGCATATTTGTGGCCTCGGAGCA
Organism: Anaerobutyricum hallii DSM 3353; assembly: GCF_000173975.1. Taxonomy (GTDB): domain Bacteria; phylum Bacillota; class Clostridia; order Lachnospirales; family Lachnospiraceae; genus Anaerobutyricum; species Anaerobutyricum hallii. Next base: position 13,981 of record NZ_ACEP01000168.1, on the reverse strand, counting down.
AGGTTTGGATGTGAGCGCTGTAAGCGAACATTCAAACCGCTGCGACTAAAGTCACAAATATGCTTTATTTAGCTTCAGGAGTTCGTCTGCTCCGCAGCCTGACAAATCAGAATTCCTTGATATACCTTCTGATTATTGTTATAATATTTTCTGTGTTAGTTTGTATTTATTATCCAATGCGTTAAAAAGGAGAATTTTACATATGAAGCTTTATATTATACGTCATGGAGAAACAAAGCTAAATGCTTTAGGCCGCTTGCAGGGATGGACAGATGAACCGTTAAACCAGAATGGAAAAGACCTTGCAATTATCACCGGAGAAGCACTAAAAGAGATTCCTTTTGACCTTGTTATTACAAGTCCTTTAAAAAGAGCAAGAGAAACAGGAGAACTTACTGTTGCTGCTTCTGAGAAAAATTTTGGACGTAAAATTCCTATTATAGAAGACCGCCGCATCATGGAATTTAACTGGGGCTGCTGGGAGGGGCTTGGCTGTCTCGAAAATAATTTTGAAGTTCCTGATCCTAATTATAATATATTCTATACAGATGCCTTTCATTATCAGGGTTCACCCGATGGAGAAAGTGTTGCTGATGTGATGGAAAGAACTGCTGATTTCTTTAATGAATTAATTGCAAATCCAGATTACCAGGATAAAACTATCCTCATTGCCACACATGGCTGTGCTCTGCGCGCTATGTTAAATTCTTTATACGAAAACCGGGATAGCTTCTGGCAGGAACATGTACCTTACAACTGTGCCGTAACAATCATTGATGTCCAAAACGGTCAGGCAAAAATCACAGCCAAAGATAAAATATATTATGATGAATCCCTGTGCTTCGACCACTATAAGGTAATTGATAAATAGAAATTTGCCGCAGGCAAAAAGACGCCCCCGAAGAGAGTCTAACCCCTATATTTGTGGCCTCGGAGCAAGGTTTGGATGTGAGCGCTTAAAGCGAGCATTCAAACCGCTGCGACTAAAGTCACAAATATAGGGGTTAGACTCTCTTCGGGGGCTGTACTTTGGCTGTAGGAGAAAAATTCCTATTTCACTGTTACATTTTTCTCGATTTCCTGTATCACAAGATTATTCAGCACTATTCGGTTAATATATGCTTTGGAATACTGCTTTTCATATTGTGCAGTATCTTCCCCATTGAAGTACGCTTTTACGTCTTCATCTGTTACCGAAATCTTTTTATCTGCTGCGATAGCATCTGCAATAAGGAATACTTTTACCGTGCTTTCACAGCTGCTCTTATACTGGTCTCTTAATGTGGTCTCATCTTCAATTCCATATGCAGAAAGATAATCTTTTAACGTATAGTTTGAAGCTTTTAACTGTGCTTTTAATCCATTAACTAAAACATCAACTCTGTCATTGATAAGTTCGTCTGGAATTTCTTTGAATTTACTCTTTTCAATCATATGATTCCAGATATAATCTGTTTTGTTCGTCTTGAAAATCTCATCTCTGATTGTCTTTTTCATCTCTTTTACAGTTGTATAACCATACCTGTCAGATAACTTTTCTTTTACAAACTTATCTGTAAGCTTTGGTGTCTCATCAATATAGTTGATTGTTGTTTCAAATACAGCATCCTTTCCGGCAACCTCTTTCCCCTGATAATCTTTTGGAAAAGTTACTTTTACCTGAACCGTCTCGCCTGGCATTTTACCAATTAACTGATCTTCAAAACCATCAATAAAAGTTCCTGAACCAATTTTGAGGCTGGCACCGCTGGCTGTTCCACCATCAAATTCTTTACCATCAACCATTCCTTTATAATCAATATTAACCGTATCTCCTTTTTTGACTTTACGATCTGTTACCTGATTATAGCTGGATAAGATGGTATCAATCTCTGTCTGTACATCACTGTCTGATACCTTTACTTCCTTTTTGGGAATCTTTAAAGCAGAATAATCACATACCGTCACATAATCCGTTGCTTTTACTCCTTCTAATGTTCCATCTTCATTAAGTCCCTGTCCATAATCTACAGTTTCTTCCTTTACTTCTGTTGTTGCTTCTGCCGCCTTTTTACTACTGCCGCATCCTGTCAGGATACCCATTGACAAAACGACTGCAAGTGCAATTGTTGCAAACTTTTTCATAATAAAAATATATCCTTTCTTTTAAGCATTCATTGCTTCTAAAATCTCCTGCTCTAATTCCTGAGCGATAACAGCTCCTTTTACAAGGGCCTTCCTTGCATAATAGAGTGCTTCTTCAAAAGACTGATCTACACCCTGTCCCTTAAAATACATCAAGGCAAGGCTATAGTATGCCATGCGGTACTCTGCTAATTCCGCCGCATTCATAAAGCAGGCCGCTGCCTCCTCGTACTGACCGGAATGATAGTATTTTGTTCCCATCTGATACATCTTTTTTGCTTTTGGAATTCCTGCCTCTAATGCTTTTTCCTTCTCAAGCTGAAATGCTCTGGCAATCTTACGAACCTTGATTACAGACTTCTCATATTTTGTATTCACTTCATAGGAACCATCTTCTTTCTCTAAAAGAAGCTTCTGTGTAGATAGCCCTTTCAGCAAATAATCCATGTAAGTATCCACTTCTGAAAATGGAACACTACCATTCACAATTCTTCTCGTCTGTTCAAGATCAACAATATGATTCTCTTTTAAAGGAAGCTGTCCAATAAAAAAAACAGAATGTTTCATAACCTTTTTCTTATCTTCTGGTTCTGATGCATTCTGCACCATATCATACATCTTCTTTATGTTATCTTTTTCGAGAGTTTTTCCTTCCATCATCTCTCTGATTTTTGTTCCTTCTACTGCCATTTTTCCACTCCTAACCTGGCTTCAATTAAATTACCTTTCTGTATAAAAACAGAGAATAACTTATCTTAAAAATTATATTATTAAAGAAAACAATTGTCAATAGTCCCACGATACACGACAAATTCCGGTTTACTATCTTTTTCCCCACAAATCGCTATCCGGTATCCATCATATTCCATTTCAAAAAAAGTTTCCTCCAAAAACTCTCCGTTCTTTTTTCCTTTGGAATTCTTTTGACCTAAAATATCCGAGAAATCCAATCCAGTCAAAGCAGCTCCAAGTCCTTCCCCTGTTTTTTTTACATAGCTCTCTCTCAATACCCAAAAACGAGTAAAAGCTTCTTCAACTGTATATGCATTTTCCTTGATTTTTCCTTTTTCTTTCTGTCTATTTATATTTTGTTGTTTACCTACTTTCTCTTGCTTATCTGTCTTTCCAGATTTGACTGTTTCCCCTTGTTTCATTAATTTTTCTTGTCTCCCCAGCCTCACCAAAAAATCATACTCTTTTTCCGAAAAAAATCTTTTCGCAAGCTTCCACTTTACTTCCTTTATCTTTTCAATATCACAGCCAATTTCCATTTCTGATACTGCACACAGTACATATTTCCCAGAATGAGAAAGATTAAAACAGATTTCTTCATTTCTTCGCATCGGTTTGCCATGTTCTCCATAATAATACGCACCGTCTGCATTGATTTTTTCTTCTGAAATCCCCCACTCTCTTAGTGCCTGATATAATAAAAACCATGCAGCAAGCTCCGTTTTTCTATCTTCTTCTTTTAGTGGGCGCACTGTTTTCTCCCAATGTTCTTTAGGAAGAAATTCTTTCCACAATGCAAAAGTTCTGGGATCTTTTACATTTTCCGTACTCATTAAATAGACTTTTGTATTTTTCATTTTTACTCCTCAAAAAACATGAGATTGCTGCATTATATAACAAAATATGCAGCAAATGACAAAAAGCTGTCATCAGTTTTCTCTGACAACAGCTTATTTATTCTATCTTAGATATGCTCTGCTTTGCCCTACTGAATAAGAGCCATAACCTCATCTTTTTCAATATAGCCAATGGACTGTTTTACAACTTTTCCATTCTCAAATACGAGTAGTGTTGGAATGCTCATAACGCCGAACTTTGCAGCAAGTGCTGGTTCTTCATCTACATTAACCTTTCCAACTTTTACATTTCCCGCTTCTGCAGCTACTTCATCCACGATTGGAGATAACATCTGGCATGGTCCACACCAGACTGCCCAGAAATCTACGAGAACTTTTCCCTCTGCCTGTAATACTTCCTGCTCAAAATTACTTTCTGTTACTTTTACAATTACCATTTTTCCTCTTCCTTTCGATAAGTATCTCTGGCTTAAAATATCAGAATATACGCTTTCTGATATCTCAATTCATTTATAACTGCCTGATATATTAGAGCATACAACCTTAATTTTTAGAACTTATTAAACACGCTCTGGGTTCTTGTTACGTTGCTCTATAATTTCTTTTACGAAATCTTCTTTATTATACCATATATCCGCCGTTTGTAATCCTGCATTTTTTCTCACATACGCATTTACATCTCTGTCATGATGGGTCCCGCACTGCGGACAATCCCACTCTCTTAACGCAAGATTTTTCATTTTTGCATTTTTGTAACCACAAACAGAACAGGTCTGGCTGCTTGCAAAAAATCTATCCACCTTCACAAGTTTCTTGCCCTGTTCCTCCTCATGCATGGAAAAATCCAGACCTAAAAATTTTTGCAGCTCCTTTTCCTGTACTTGATCTTCATACCCAAAAATATAATCTTATTTACTTTGTATCTTTAATCCATAATTGAGCTTTTTAAGAAAATTACTTTTATCTATAGAATAAGTTTTTCTTACTTTAAAATTTTTATTTTTCCTTTTCCCTGGCCTCTTTTATAACATCATTCACTGCCAAAGAAGTAACGCTGACAATAATCAGTGCAATTCCTACAATATCTGCCGCCACAAATGCCTGATGTAATAAAAATATTGTAAGAATCGTAGAAACAAGCGGCTCCATGCAGGCAAACAGACTACTCTTTACCGGTCCCAAATACATCACGCCTTTTAAATAACAGCTAAAAGAAACAATCGTTCCGAATACAACTACAATTGCCACTAAGGTTATGGTAACCCAGTCCCATCTTCCCGGAGGTGCCCAGAATTTTGAAAATGGCATCAGCATAATTCCGCCGATAAACATTCCCCAGCCAATAACAAGCGTTGAGCCATACTCCCTTAACAGACGTACTGGCCAAACCGTATAAAATACAACGGTAATAGCTGTTGTAATTCCTAAAATTAAAGCTTTTTGCGAAATTGCAAGGCTGTGAATATTTCCATGTGTAGACATTAAAAATACCCCCACAACTACTGCAATCAGCACGATAATATCAATAATTCTTGGCAGTTTTCTATCAAGGAAAAGGCATAACAGCATAATCATAACCGGCGAGGTGTACTGAAGCACTGTCGCTGTCGCCGGGTTCGAATACTGCACACATAAAAAGTATGTAAGCTGACATGCCAGCATTCCCAATGCTGCAAATAAAATCATGCTAAATGCCGTTTTCTTTTCTTTCCATATTTTAAAAATTTCACCTTTTTTCTGAAAGGCCGCAAAGCAGAGCATGATAAATCCACCAAAAACAAGCCTTGCTGTGACAAGCCACTCTGCGTTCATTCCTCTCATATCGAAGAGGAGCTTTCCCACTACACTCGATAATCCCCAGCACGCTCCACCAAAAAGAGCAAATGCGGTTCCTTTTACTTTTGCATTCATCGCTATTTTCCTTCTTCCCTCTTTTTTCACATTCTGCTCTATTCTACAATAGGGGAGGTAGTTTGTCAAAAGTGACGAAAGAGGAAAAGTATTATAATCCAAATGAAAAGATTTCGCTATTTGGAAATGTATGACTTTAAAGAATGATAATCAACCATATCTCATTCTCCAACAAATAATATGTAATAAAAAAACTGTTTTTATGATGCTAACTAAAGAAACCCTCGAAATACGGCTTAAATAAGCCATATTTCAAGGGTCGTCTTATGGACCTGAGGGGAATCGAACCCCTGTCCGAAAACCTATTCCGTACGGTATCTCCCATCACAGTCTCTATTTTGACATTCCCTCTGTCTGGCGTCTAAAGACAAACTCCAGATTTCAGTAGCTTCATGTTACTTCATACTCCGCAAAGCTTTGGAATACGAGTGTCCCACATAATCGGTGCCGGACTCTCAGTCTGTGGGGATACTAAGGCCGACAGCTGCAACTAGGCAGCGTATGCTAAATTATCTTCAGCGTTTATATTTAGTTCCGAGTTTTAACGTGGTCCCGGACCACGGATGGCTGCCCCACGTTCAAAATCCCCGTCGAAACCAGTACAAGCCCCCATGAGGGTTCTTTGAACCGTAGTATCACTATTATATACTTTCTGTGAAAAATGTCAAGGGATATTTTATTACTGTACTTTTATTTTCCGGAATTTATCGGACTTTCTGTAAGATGTGCATTACAATTTGCAGACTACGGGAATGATTTTTCAAACACACTCTAGCACTGACGCATATTGCAAAACGCTCCAGGTCTTGTTATTCTACTTGCTAAGTTTTACATCTGCAAAACCATATTCCGTATCAAACTTTTTAATTATATTTCCCTGTGTAATAAAAATTCTTAAATCCTTGCAGCCTTTTACATTAATTGTATGCGTAGTAAATGCTGCATCATCACGAATCCAGAATGTTCCATTCTCCACGTCTTTTCCATCTGCTTTAATCGTCACTTGCGCTGGTCTGCGATATGTATAATTTCCATCTTTCATTCCAGCTTAACATTCCCGTTGTTCCACTCACGGAAACTGCAAGTCCCGGTTTGGCATCAGATAAAGTGCGAATTCTTTGTACAGAAGAATAGCTTCCGTTCTTCTTCTGATTGATTCCTCTTATAAACTAAGAACTGCCATTATGATTAGGTTTATCTGTTTTTTGCGGTAAATGTTTCTCATGTCGTTCCTCATTTTTCTCTCATTTTCTATTTATGTACTCACAAAATCAAGTACAAAAGCATTTATCGCAAAATAATATCTGATAAATTTTTATTTTTCAATAGATAATTAAATTTGATTGACTAAAAAAATTCTGCAAATGTTTCGCACTACTGTTGTCCAAAACACTTACAGAATTTCTACTTTTTTATTTTTCTGTTTTTATTTACAGTTTATTTTAGTTATCTATTTTTTTTAATTGTTTTTCTATTTTTGATTTAAAGGCTATTTTGATATTTCTATTCTTCTGTCTTTCTTCTTTTTCCTTCAAATATAAAAAAGAATACACATAAACCTGATAAAATGGCAATTCCACCCCATAACATCACATTACTTTTATCTCCTGTTTTGGGAGAAGATGTTCCTATAGAGGACTTTGTGATTGTGTTCGTTATAGTATGATGAATCGTATTATTTATGGCTTCTGTCGTTGCCGTTGTTGTTTCTTTATACTGATTTATAAACTTTATTTCATCAGTTTTCTGATCAGACTGGTCTTTTACTGCCCAGACTTCTGCAGCAAGGCCGCCCTCCTGCGTATTTACAACGCGAACGGTAACTTCATATACTGAACCATCATAAATGACATCTTTACTCTCGCCTTTTAATTGATATACCGTATATTTATAGTCTCCAGGTCTCGTATAACGCATTTCCTCAAAGCTGCCTTTTGTGATTCCTTCCTGCGTCACCTCCACTTCGCTAAATACCGCTTCTGTAGAACTGTTTTCATCGGCAGGTTCTAAAGCGTACTCAAAAACTTCTGACTTTATATTTCCTTTCATTTCTACAGAAACCGGAATCGCAATTGTACACTCCCGCTCCCCTTCTGCTGCATAAACTGCTATCATTTTTACCGAAAAAAGGAAAATAATTGCCAGGGTTGTGGAAAGCACTCCCCATATCCATTTTCCTTTTATTTTACTTCGTTTCATTTGTCCTGAAAGCACCTCCCTTACTCTGCTTTCTTTTGCTTTTGATTGCTTTTTGTTACCTCACTCAACCTTCCAAAAAGTATTACCCTTCCATTCGTTACTGCTTCCGAACAGGTCGATAACCCAATAATCTGTCCAGTATCCTGCCTTCCGCTATCTCGATAACAGATGGCAGCTTCCCTGACATAGTCAAGAAAACTTTTAAAAGATTCCGAAGTTTTCGATATATTTTGTGGGTTATAAACTTTAGAATCGGATGCTGAAGTTTTCATACAGGCAAACAGATCAATATGCATCGTTTTATCTGGCAAATACAGCTCTCCTGTTTTATGTTTGTCAAAATAACTTTTTTCCGTGAAAGATACCACATCTCCGAACATTCCCCCATTTGCCATGTGGTGTCCATATACCAGATTATAATTGTCGGAAAAATCTTTTTTATTCATGCAGGATAAAAAAATAGAACCTGATAAAGAAAATTCTCCATATACATCTTTATTGATATACTCCATATCATCTTTTCCCTGTACAACCGGGTAATCAATATGGGTATCATCTATTGTAATCCATCCTGCCACATCTTTGTTAATTGCCATCAAATCTTCCAGGGAAGGATTTGCCCCCTCCCCCGGCTGTGGTTTATAGGAAAGCAAATCATCGGATAAAAATGCACTCTTTGCACTCATATAAGTATCCCATAAAGAATACCCGCCATACAAGAATAAGAATAAAATAATTCCCATTACGATGATATTTAGAATCTGATTGCCTGCCTGTGCAATACGAACTGCGATTTTCATCCGTACCCTGCCCCTCCTTATTCATTCTTTATGTTTATGGATTTTTTATGCCTCTTTGCGATTTCTTTTGAAAAAGAAGAATGCTGCCATAGAACCTGCAAGAGCAATCATAAGGATGTATGGACCGTAGTTGAGAATAACACCTGTTGGGCTTGTGGAATTTTTAGTATTTGTTACTGTGGCCTCACTACCATCACTGGAAATTGTTAATGTTCCTTCTGATAAACCAGTTGTATAAGTAGCTTGATATCCCTGAGTATTCGCTTCCTCTACTGCTTGAACCTTGTCGCCTTCTGTTAAACCATAGATATGAATTTCTGTATTATTTGTAACTGTATATGTAGCCTTTTCTCCACTTGTAAGAGGGTTCTGCTCTGCATTATCAAGTGTTACTTTATATTTTTCTCCTGCAGTTCCAGTTACTGTTACAACCAACTGGAATGTATCACTTTCTACAGCCTGATTACCTGTAATTACTTTTTTAATCACTACATCATGTGTAGTATCTTTGTTTTTGTCCTGACCATAATCATTGTTAAAAATCAGATCTGCCTTATCGCCATTTTTAGCTGAAACAACATTTCCCACATAAAGTCCATCTGTTCTATTATACACATATACATATACATCGTAGGAAGTTGTATCTGTTGTTACACCTTCATAATTATTTGCCTTCTCTGTTACTGTATAATGATAAACGCCCGGTCTTTCAAATACAGCAGCATCTGTTTTTAAAGATCCTTCTGCTGTATAAGTTTCTGCTGCACTTCCTTTTCCTCCCGGCGTAAAGGCTGCTCCTGTTTCTGCTGTTAATCCTCCAGCTATACCCTTATAAACTACCTGATCTTTATTCCCATCATTAAATGTTCCTGCATCAGCAACAGCAACCTCAAACTCAAATGTAGTATTTGGTGCCATCGTATTTCCATCTGTCAATACATTTTTAGTTACAGGAATCGTTGTAATCGGATTTCCACTGTGAACAACGGCCGCGCTCACATTCATCCCCATCATTCCTGCCGCCAATGTTCCTGCCATCAGCGCCGCCATCAACCGTGTCGAAAATTTCTTTTTGTCCGCTCTCATAACAAATTGCCTCTCTTTCTTCGTTAAGATCATTTACTGTCAGCTAACTATCTATCAGCGGAAGACATCTGCCTTCCGCTATATCAAGTGCTTTTGGATTTTAGCGGGGAAAATTGCTTTTTCCAAAAGCACGAGATACCTTTCTTTTTTCGGCATTTGTATATTTCTTTATATTCTCTACTGTTTTTTATAGATTCTATAAATCAGAACGTCTTAAAATCGTGATGACTTTTCCTTTGATTTCTTTTTTAGAAACCGCCCCAAAATAGCGGCTGTCTCTTCCCCCCTCCCTGTAGTCGCACAGAAGAAATACTTCGTCTTTCTTTAGCGAAAGAGGATAGTTCACTTTCTTTTTGTCATATGGATAGGTTTTATAAAATACATTCGTTTCTATTACTATGCTTCCATTTACTTTTAATTCGCCATCCCCTGTAATTTCTACGGAATCGCCGCCATGTGCCACGACTCTTCCAGTACTTATTTTCCCCTGTTTTCTAAATACGAGGACATCTCCACTGTTAAAATTTTTCTCCAATCGATAGTAAAGCAGGAGATCTCCGGCACTAATGCGGGGGAACATGTCATTTCCACGCATTGGTGTAATTCCAAAGAATACACCAAACAACAGCCATAGAAAAATAAGTAAAATTACAAGACGGATAAAAAATGCTTTTATTTCACTCATGCGACGAATCTCTTTCTGCGAATTCCAAACAGCAGAAATACCGCTCCTAATAAAAGAGTTACTCCTGTCATAAGAAGCCATGCTGTCATCGTTGTTTCAACACCCGTTGGTGGGATAACCTCTTTTTTATTAAGGAAATTTATTTCTATTTTCTGAGTAAGTGTTTCTTCTTCTGTCGTTCTCTTTTGATTTTCTTCCTTTTTTTCTCCAATATATGTTTTATATCCTGATGAGGAATAATCCTCTTCTGAAATAGTATATTTACATCCGTATGGAAGAGAGAATTCTTTACTTTCTCCATCTTTTAACGTAAATGTATATACTCCTTTTTGGCCCTCTCCCTTTGTGCTAACTCCTACGTCTTTTATCTCCTCATCAGATAATTCATAGACAGCTCCATTCGCATCTTTTAATGTAATGGAAAATGCAAACTCTTTTCTTTTTTCTGACATATTTCCTTCGACTGTTTTATTTATAATTAAAGGAATCTTCTTTCTGCTATATGTATTCTTAAAGGAAACCTTTTCTGTCTCATCTTTTGCTATTGTTCCATTCTCACTTTTTTTGTCCGCTGCAGTCTCCCAGATATACCCTTCTACTTCACCACCATCTTCCGTGATTTCGTAGAAACTTCCCGGATTAATTCCTTCCATAACAGTATAAATGTACTTATTTCTTTTATTGGTATTACTACTATTTCCACTATCTTCATTTCCATTACTTTCTTTTGCAAGATCAGTCAGTGTTATTTCTTCCTCTTTTAAGCTGGTATTATTCTTTGTCTTTACTTTGATTTTAAATTTCAAATTTGCTTTATATTGTTCAAGCTGTTCTGGTGTAAGACTGTCAAGTCCTTCCACTTCTTTTTCTAAAATCAACTTACCTGAATGAAGTTTGATAACCGGTTTGTCATATAATTCTGTATACTCTTCTCCACGGAAAGTATAGGTCATTTTCGCCTCACTGTTCTCGTTCGTATACATACCTTTTTTCCCTGCATGGGTTCCTGTTCCGGCATCTGCAACATCCTTATATCCCTTTTCATTCTCATCTTTATTGTCAGTCAAATTCTTTCGATAATTTTCATAAGCTTTTTCTGTCGCATCAATATTCGCAATTACTTTATATGTATACTCTGCATTTAACTGATATTCCGCTGGAAAATCTAAGGTAATAGTCTTTGTTTTGCTGTCATATCCTGCTTTTAATGTGACATTTTGTGTTCCATCTTGAAATGTAACTTTATTGTCACCTTCCACTATAGTTTTTCCCTCTTTACCAGTCACTACAATTTTCAGACTTTTAAATACACCATCTTTGTCTTTTACAATCTCTACATTCTCACTCAGTACATCCTGAATAGAAACATTCGAACATAAAAAGGTTAAAATATCTGACTCAATGGTGCTAAATGCTTTCGTTAACTCATCTGTATTTGTGCCATCAAAGTTTTTCGCGCCACTCACACCAGATGCGCTACATAAGTCACTTAAATTCACATAATCATTCGCTTTTCCTACACCAACTGTATAGAAATAATTTACGCCAAGATTTGCGATTTCATTTTTTGCCGCATCCAGGCATACCTTTAAATTATCTGCTCCGCCATTGCCATCGTTATTGCCATCTCCCCTAGTATATCCGTCTGGATTATAATAGAAAGTCGGATCACCGTCAGAGATAAAAATAACCGCTGTCATTGCCCCTGCTCTCTTACTGGTCAGCAATTCTTTCGCAGTCCGAATACCTGCCTGATAATTTGTTCCACCATTTGAAGTTGGTTTGGAGCCTCTCTCAATCGTTCCTGCATCAGTAGTCCAACTTACCGCTACTTCTGCATCATCCCAGGTCTTGGTATCTCCTTGCCCCCACATTCCTGTTGTTTTATTTCCACTAAATGTAACCATAGAAAAACGAGCATCAATATTCGCATTTTGCTTCAAACTTTTCGTAAGCGCGGTAATTGCGTTAGATGCCGCAATCCGTTTTGATGTTCCACCAAAATCTTCTTTCATACTTCCTGATTTATCAAGAATATATATTACATCAAGCTTGGCTTTATTTGTCTCCGTTCCCTTTTTCCCTGCAACGGTAAGGGTCAAGTCATAAGTTCCATCATCCCTTAATGTCGCATATTTTTCATGATTTATCTGTTTTTCTATGGATGCCGCATTATCTCCTGTTTCTAATGGGTCAGCCGGTGTCGCATCAATATTCCATGTCAAAATAAAATCAGAAAAACTCTTTACTTCAAACTTTGCTGTTACCTTACTTTTACTTACAGATAACTTATGATCTGCTGCTTTTGCCACTGTCTCAACAGTCCTGTCTTTCTTTTCCTCTTTCAAATGCTGCATCTGCAACGTATCCATCTGCAGATCTTTTGGGAGCAGATTCAGATTCATATCCACTTCCACTCTTACGCTTCCTTCTTCCGGTTCAATTTCTTTTCCTTCTTTATTATAAAAACTGATATCATAGCCAAGAAAACCATCGTAAGATACATTACCTTTTTCCAGAACATTTTGTGCACTATCTAATTCCTTATTGGTTAACTCCTTTACCTTCATCGTCGTCCCTTCTGGGAAAACATTTTCTTTTGCATATACCTTTATACTTACCCCCTGGGGCTGACTCTTTGGAACATACTCTGTCTCTTTTTCAGATACGTCTGTCCCCCTCTGCGCCATTGCTGGCACATTTTCGTCCTGCTGATTCATCCGCTCTTGTGTGTCATCCGTAGCATCTATTTGTTCTTTGGCCTCTGTCTCCTGTGCAGTATCTTCCTCGGCAGAAGCTTCTTCCGCTTTTTCCTTTATTGTCTCCTCTCCCTTATCCCCTGTCTCTTTTTCTTCATTCTTTCCACCATTTTCCTGTCCATTATTTTCATTCTCTTTATTTAAGTTGTCTGGTTTGTCCACCTTTCCATCTTCATTTTTCGTTTCCGTTGTTTTTTCTGTTGCCTTTGTAGATAGTTCTTCCTTTTGTGTTCCTTCTTCTTGTTTGCCATTCTCCTTATTGTTTGCTTCCGACCCTTCTTCCTTTCTAGAAGAAGTTTTTGTTTCCTCCATCTTATTTGACGCTTGTTCTGTCTGTGTTACCTTTACTTCACTCTCTGCCCGTACAAAAAACTGCTGTCCATCTATCAACGATAACAGCAATATTAGTGCAAGGATGCATGATAGGATTCGCTTTACTTTTTTCCACATATTGCACTCTCCCTACTTTCTTTTTCTCCTAAAATATCCTTTATTCTTCACAAAAAGGACTGCTAAATAGTTGCCATAATACTAAATATGCAAATATGGGAAGTTTATACCGGAAAACGAGCGCAAAAAAAGACAGATTCTGATTTGCGCAGCAAAGTAGACGCCTTCGAAGAAAGCTTATTCCCTATATTTGTGACTTTAGTCGCGGCGTGTTGAATACTCGCTCTACTCGCTCGTATCCAACACTTGCTCCGAGGCCACAAATATAGAGAATAAGCTTTCTTCGAAGGCTGTGCATTGGCAGTTGGAGGAAAGTCAGAATTCATCTTAGAGGATTTGAGGATTCTCCAGAATATTATGAATTTGTAAAAAATCAAC
>NZ_ACEP01000169.1 GCF_000173975.1 Anaerobutyricum hallii DSM 3353 | reverse complement strand
CTCTCTTTGCGGGCGTCTGTTTCGCTCTACAAATCAGGATTTACAAATCTATGCGTTCAATTGTTTGTTCTTCTATATTATGTCGTTTTGTATATCCAGTAAGAATAAGCGTTAAAGCTCCGTCGCCCGTTACATTGCAGGCTGTTCCAAAACTATCCTGTAATGCAAAGATAGTAAGCATTAATGCAGTTCCGGAATCTCCGAATCCAAGAACTCCTGTGATAAGTCCTAAGGATGCCATAACTGTTCCGCCAGGTACGCCAGGTGCTCCAATAGCAAATACTCCAAGGAGTACGCAGAAAAGAATCATTGTTCCAGGTGTTGGTACTGTGCCATAAAGAATTTTAGAAACTGTCATGCAGAAGAATACTTCTGTAAGAACGGAACCGCACAGATGAATATTTGCAAACAGCGGGATACCGAACTGTACCATATCTTTTCTGAGTGGTTTACATTTCTCAGCACACTGCAGGGCAACAGCAAGAGTAGCAGCAGAAGACATAGTTCCTACTGCAGTCAGATAAGCAGGCCCATAATTTTTTATAATATCTAATGGATTCTCACCTGAATAAACTCCGGCAAGTACATAAAGCAAAGTCATCCAGATGAAATGACCAACTAAAACAATAACAATAACTTTAAGGAAAACAGGAAGCTGTTTTGTAATAGTTCCTTCATATGCAAGTGAGCAGAATGTCAGACCGATAAAAAATGGAAGAATCGGAATGATGATTCTCGAAACGATAGCAAGAACAACTTTCTGAAATTCATCTAAAAAAGCTGCAATCAAATCTGCTTTCGTCCATGCTGCAGCCAGTCCAAGTAAAATAGATAAAACAAGTGCACTCATAACCGGCATAATCTGTGGAATGGAAAGTTCAAATACAACATCGGGAAGCGTTTTCAGTTTATCTGCTGCCGAACTGATAGAAAGATGTGGAATCAGTGCATATCCGGAAACTGTAGAAAATAGTGCAGCACCTAATGAGGAAACGTAAGCAATAACAATAGCAACACCAAGCATACGTGAAGCATGGCTGCCAAGCTTTGTGATAGAAGGTGCGATAAATCCGATGATAATTAAAGGAACACAGAAATTAATCAACTGTCCTAAAATATACTTTGCAGTTACAACCACATTTAAAATGGCCCTTGTCGCAGCATTGCCATCGGCATAATTAAGCACAAGCCCAATACAGATACCTAGAAAAACACCCATTAAGAGTTTGAAAGGCAAGCTGGTAAAAAAATTATTCTTGTTCATACAAAAAATCTCCTCTAGTTTTCTCTCCATTATACTATATTGCAAAAAATATAACAATGGAAGATTCTACTATTTAATTCGTTAGACAAACAGACGCCTGA
>NZ_ACEP01000170.1 GCF_000173975.1 Anaerobutyricum hallii DSM 3353 | reverse complement strand
ACTTAGGCAGCCAAAACACAGCCCACAGGGAATATAATATCCTATATTTGTGGCCTCGGAGCAAGTGTTGGATACGAGCGAATAGAGCGAGTATTCAACATGCCGCAACTAAAGTCACAAATATAGGATATTATATTCCCTGTGGACGTCTCCTTTGCTACGCAAATCAGAATTCCCTACCTCACATGTTTGGCACTTGGGTATATCCGTTCCATTCTTGTGTCTGGAAATCTCGTATCTAATATTTTCGTTATGGCGGTTTCGGGTGTCTTTGCACTTTGGTGTCTTTCGTGATAACGGTTTAATGCAAGACCTGAGATTGCCATATCGAATACCATGAATACAACCAAGAACCAGGTTAATGGTACCCCGATTTTCTTTGGTATCTTCTCAATAAATCCTGATAGTTTCGGATATAATATTTTCATCCAGACTACGGCTGCGATTCCCCAGAAGAAACAGTACAATAAGTTGATTCTTCCACCCAGATTAAATGGAATTTTGCTGTAATCCCAGAATACGGTTCCAAAGACAAGCTCTAATACGACACTACATATATATTCGTAAGCACCGCCGAGGACTGTTCCGAATATAAAGATGAAGCTGTCGCTTCTATCGCGATATTGGTAGAGCATATAGGTGAGGAAAAAACAGCCAATTCCCCAGACAAGGCTAAATGGGCCATAAACTACACTGCTTCGGCTTGTGATAGTGCCCATCTTCCACCAGCAAAAGATAGTTTCTGTAATATCGCCAAGAAAAGAGCCAAGAAAGAACAGCCAGAACAGTTTGTAAAATCCACATCCTGCTGCAAATACACCAGTCATTTCCTGTGCTTTTTCTCGTCTTTGCAGTTTACTTCGGATGATTTCCTTGATTTCGAGACCCTCATGGCTTTTTTCAAGATGTTTTAACACCCAGCCAGTCAGACCATTTCCCATGTAATCTGCAGCTTTTTGTAAGTTATCAGCTACTTCTTCTACAAGGACTAGTTTTCCTAATCGTGCCAGGCGGATATGTACACTCAGAATTCCTGAAACAGTTCCGATAAAATCAATAATGATTATTACATAGGCAATAATCAAAATGACTTTTCCTAATCCATATGGAAGTATTCCAATAATTTTACTTAAAAATGGATTTACAATCCAAATACACAACAGTGCCGCCGCACCCCATACTACCGTATAAGGTAAGTTAACATAGCCACCAAAGTTAAATCTCCGTCTGGAATAATCTTTCCATTTCTGATGGAAAATACGTTCCAGGGTCACTCCTGTAAAAGATGTGATAATAAATGAAAGAATCACTCCTCCTGCAAATAAAAATACAGGCTGATCTTTTAATTCTGGTAAAAATAATGCAAAACCAACGGCTCCAAATCCGTAGGATGGACACCACGGGCCAAATAAAAATCCTACGTCAATAAACTTTTTTTCTTTTAATGCTGCTCCAGAAGTTCCTATTACCCATCCTGCAAAGGAATATAACAGAAAAAACCAGAACACTTCATACCAGGTATAGCTCAAAATTTTTCTCCTTTTTTTGAATTTGTGATATACTATATCATATTTTTGTGAAAGGAGAAAGTATGTGAATCCACCAAATGCTATTTTACATGAATTACTAAATCTTGCGGAAATTATGCTGACCAACGGTGCCGAGGTCAGCCGTGTGGAAGAAACGCTAAACCGAATGGGGCATGCCTACGGTGCCACCCAGATGAATGTATTTGCAATCACTTCAAGTATCGTTGTCACTATGGTCTTTGAAGAAGGCGAAGAATATACACAAACCCGAAGAATCACTACCCCTGTCGGTACAGATTTCTTTAAATTAGAACAGGCAAATGCACTCAGCAGGCGCTGTTGTTCTTCTCCTCTTTCCCTTCCAGATTTGAAATATGAGATAAATAAAATTTCAAAAATCAGTCCTGCTCCTTATACCATTTACCTGGGAAGTATGCTTGGTGCAGGTGGCTTTTCTGTCTTTTTTGGAGGAACAATTTTAGACGGAGCCATTGCCGTTATCTTTGCCTTTCTCCTTTGCTTTTTACAAAGGCATTTAAACTCTATATGCAGCAACACTTTAATCCTGCAGTTTTTCTGCTCCCTTTTTGTCGGCTCCGGCATTTGTGTAGCTGCACATTTCTTTCCGGTAATTCATGCAGACAAAGTTATGATCGGTGACATTATGCTGCTGATTCCTGGAATCCTTATGACAAACTCTATCCGTGACATTTTAATCGGTGACACGATTTCAGGCGTGATGCGTCTTGTAGAATCGCTTCTTTGGGCGGGAGCACTTGCCTGTGGATTTATGTGCGCTATCTGGTTTGTTGGAGGTGTGTTATGATATTACAATTTTTTGCAGCCTTTATTGGAGCTGCCGGCTTCGGCTTCTTATTTCATTTGCAATTTAAGCACATTTTCCCTGCCGCATTAGGTGGTGTACTGACCTGGGTTATCTATGTCATCGCAACTATCTGGGGATTTGATGTTTTCATTTCTTCTCTATTTGCCAGTGCTTTCGCCGCAATTTACTCCGAAGTCATCGCAAAAATAAGAAAAGCCCCTACCACCTTATTTTTAATCATTTCCGTTGTCGTTCTAATTCCCGGCGGCTCTCTCTATTACACGATGAGTTATGCTGTTCAGAAAAAATGGGCAGAAGCAGCAGCTTACGGCTCCCAAACATTACAGTGTGCTTTAGGACTTGCCATTGGAATGAGCCTCATCTGGATATTCCACGATATGGCAAGGAAGGTTTACTATTTAATTCATTAAGAGACAGACGCCC
>NZ_ACEP01000171.1 GCF_000173975.1 Anaerobutyricum hallii DSM 3353 | reverse complement strand
GACAATGACTGGTAGCAGAGGGTATGATTTGACCTGCCTATATGTAATAGTAAGATAAAAAAATCTATCTACAATATTCTGAAAGCAAGCAGAAAACTTCTGCCTTTCCCCTCAAATCCTCACAACCACTATTTAATTCAAATAAAATCCAGCCAAAGACAGCCCGGGAAGAGAACCGATACCCTATATTTGTGGCCTCGGAGCAAGGTTTAGATGCGAGCGCATAAAGCGAGCATTTAAACCGCCGCGACTAAAGTCACAAATATAGGGTATCGGTTTTCTTCCTGGGCGTCTGTTCTTTAATGAATTAAATAGTAATTATAACCACTTGATTTGAGAATGGGATAAATATATAATCAGGATATATTTTGATAGAATATATAGAATCTTAATACAGAAGGAGAACTTTTAACAAGGATAAATATGAATTTCACTGGTGAGGAGTAAGTTTATGAACATTTTTGACGTTATCGGTCCGGTTATGGTAGGACCTTCGAGTTCCCATACAGCGGGAGCAGTAAGAATTGGTTATGTAGCAAGACAGCTTTTGGGCGAAGAAGTGAGAGAGGCAAAGATTTTACTTTATGGTTCTTTTCTTGCAACAGGAAAGGGGCATGGCACAGATAAGGCACTGACAGCTGGCCTTCTTGGAATGCAGACGGATGATTACCGAATTCCAAAAAGTATTGAGATTGCAGAGGATAAAGGTATGAAGATTGCTTTTGGCGAGGCGGTATTGAAGGAAGCACATCCGAATACGGCACAGCTTTATTTGAAAGGCATTTCGGGAAAGACGATGGAGCTTGTGGGCCAGTCGCTTGGAGGCGGCCGGATTAATATTGCGGAGATTGATGGCATTGAGACGAATTTCTCTGGGGAGAATCCAACATTGATCGTGCATAATCTCGATCAGCCAGGACATGTATCGGAAGTAACTTCCATGCTTGCTCATAAAGGTGTGAATATTGCGACCATGCAGTTATATCGTTCCTCAAAGGGTGGTAAAGCAGTTATGGTTGTGGAGTGTGATCAAGAAGTTCCGCAGGAGGGAATCCGTTGGCTGGAGCGAGTGGAAGGTGTACTGAAAGTAACCTATCTTGGAAAATCGGAGGAAAAGTAAATGATAGAATATCACAGCATACAGAATATATTAGACCTTTGTAAAGAACAGGATAAAAAGATTTGGGAAGTTGTTTTACAGGCCGATATGGATGAGAGCGGGGCATCAGGAGAGCAGGTTTTTGAGAAAATGCGTTTTATGTATAGGGCAATGCAGGAGGCAGACCAGAGTTATGAGGCAAATTTAAAGTCCCAGAGCGGAATGGTTGGTGGAGACGGTGAAAAAATGCGTCAGTATAATGCCACTGGGAAAAATTTATGCAGTGAGTATTCCAGTCTTGCAATGGAAAAAGCATTAAAGATGGGAGAGTCGAATGCCTGTATGAAGCGGATTGTAGCAGCTCCTACAGCCGGCTCCTGTGGAGTAATCCCGGCAGTTCTTTTAAGTTACGAAGAAAATAAAAATGCAGAGGAAGATGAACTGGTAAAAGCATTATTCGTCGCTTCTGGTATCGGAAAAGTTGTGGCCGAAAATGCTTCGATTGCCGGAGCATTTGGTGGATGTCAGGCAGAAATCGGAACGGCAAGTGCGATGGCTGCCGGGGCATTGGCATATCTGCAAGGTGCAGATAATGAGCAGATTATGCAGGCAGCAACCTTCGCCTTAAAAAATATGCTTGGGCTTGCATGTGATCCGGTTGGCGGTCTGGTAGAAGTCCCTTGTGTTAAAAGAAATGTAGCAGGAGTTGTAAATGCAATTTCAAGCGCGCAGCTTGCTCTTGCAGGTATTACCAGTGTGATCACTCCAGATGACACGATTGACAGTATGCGCCGGATAGGAAATGATCTTCCATCCTGCCTGAAAGAAACCAGTAAAGGTGGTCTTGCAGTGACAGAATCGGCAAAACGTATTATGGAACAGTTTAAGAGTCATTAAACTTCTGGTTTGCCGCAGGCAAAGGAGACGCCGCTGAAGAAAGCCTATCCCCTATATTTGTGACTTTAGTCGCGGCAGTTTGAATGCTCGCTTATACGTGCTCGCATCCAACCTTTGCTCCGAGGCCACAAATATAGGGGCTAGGCTTTCTTCGGTGGCTGTACTTTGGTTGTAGAAGTAATATCAGAATTTTATATTGGAGAGATTTGAGAAAGATTTCAGATGATTGTAGCTTTCTGGAAAATGGAATATTAAAGATTGACATGAGGACTGATGGAGATTCAATATTTTCTGGCTTTTCCTTTACATCTTTTAATTGATTTGAATGCTTTAGAATAACCAGCCGCTATAGATATTTTTATCGGATTATTCAAAAAATTAAAAAGAAGCCCTTGTTATAAGCTTGAATTTTGTGACTTTGCGCTGTGGAATCTTGACTGTAACCTTGCGAGCTCGTTTTCGAGCAAGGTTGTCTTATCAGGCAGGATGGAACGTTTAGCGCAACGGAACAAAATTCAAGCTTATAACAAGGACTTCTTTTTTATATTTTTTGAGCAATCCGCTTATAGATTCTTCTGTAGCGGCGTCTGTTCCATAGTCTCACAAATCAGAAGTTAGCAGATTTTAAAAGTGTGAAGAATAAATTTGCCACACCGCAAAGGCACATAATAAGAATCGGATTCAGCTTCCATTTTCTAAGAGCAATAAAGGCTGCAATAAAAAGAAAAAGAGCGAATACATTTACTGAAGAAATGTGTAAGGCTTTCCCGGAAAGAACAGCGGTCTGAAACATAGAAAATCCGGCAGCAGTAATCAGTGCAACAACGGCAGGCCGCAGACTCGAAAGAATATTGCTGATTGCTGAAGTTTCTTTGTATTTACAATATACAAGTGCCAGAATAGATACCAGAATACAGGAAGGAAAAATCGAACCGAAAGTAGCGGCAAGAGCACCGGGGATTCCAGCAATCTGCAGACCGGTAAATGTGGCAGAATTGACACCGATTGGACCAGGTGTCATTTCTGCGATTGTGATAAGATTCGTGAATTCGTTCATGGTAAGCCATCCATGAGTTTCTACAACCTGGCTTTGAATCAGCGGAATTGCAGCGTACCCACCGCCGACACTAAAAAGCCCAATCTGTACGAAACTCAGAAATAATTGTATATAAATCATAATTTCGTCTCCTGTAAGCATTTTTGTTTCTGTGTTTCCTTCTGTGTTTGCCTGAGAAAAAATGGCCTGTACTGATACCATATAAACTGAATGATGCCGATACATGCGGCTACAAGAATAATATAAACAACATTTACTTCTAAGAAAAAGTCACATACAAAAGCAGCGGTCATGATAAAAATAGACAGGCTGCTTTTTTCTTTTAATACACTTTCTCCAAGGCTGCACGCAGCATCTAAAATGACGGCAGCAACTCCTGCCTGCATTCCTTTTAACACGACAGCTACCCATACATTTGTTGAAAAAATAGCGTAGAAAAAAGAAACGACAGATAAAATAATCATCGGTGGAAGAATTGTTCCGAGCGTTGCCACAATCATTCCGGCAAAACCATATACATTCCAGCCGACCAAAATAGCAGCATTTACAGCAATCGCTCCAGGACAGGACTGTGCAAGAGCGGTAAAATCGAGCATTTCCTGCTCATCAATCCAATGTAGTTCATCTACGAATTTATGCTTCATAAAAGTGACGATGACAAAGCCGCCGCCAAATGTAAAAGCACTGATATAAAGTGTTGTAAGAAATAACACCCATAGTTTGTGCGGTTTATTTTTCATGAAATCCCTCTTACTTTCTAGAGAGTGTTTGAAAAATTATTCCTGTAATCTGCACACCCTACTTTGCGGTATATTTTACAGAAAGCATTTTTCAAACATGCTCTAAAGATATTTACAAATTAAGTCTTTTTACATTATTAATATATCACTTGCGAGATTATTTTAAAAATACTATAATTATAATAAAGTTCATAGATAAAAAACTATAAAATAGAAATCGGATTTGAGAAAGGAGGAATAGCGTGTCCATTCGCCATTTTAGAATTTTCATCGCCGTAGCGGAAGAAGAAAATATCACAAAAGCTGCCAAAAAGCTGTATTTGACACAGCCAACGGTAAGTGTTGCCATAAAAGAGATAGAAGAGCATTATGGGGCAAGATTTTTTGAGAGAATTAATCAGAGACTTCATATTACAGAAGAAGGAAAGAGATTTCTCGACTATGCAAAGCATTTCATTGCGATGTATGATGAGATGGAAATTGCATTTAAAAATACAGACTTTACCGGAAGACTCCGAGTAGGAGCGAGTGTAAATATAGGAACTTATTATATTCCAAGACTCATCCGGGAATTTCGGGACAGGTATCCGGGAATAAATGTGCAGGTAAAGATAAATACAACCGCTGTTGTAGAAAAAGAACTGTTAGATGGAAAGTTAGATCTGGCACTCGTAGGGGGAACGATACAGTCAGAACATATCGTTGCAGAACCGCTATTTTATGAGAAATATACCGCCATATGCGCCCCGGAGCATCCGATGGCAGGAAAAACGGTACCACTAGAAGAATTTATGAAAGAGCCGCTTTTATCCAGAGAAAAAAGCAGTGGTGCATATGAAGTATTCCAGAGTGCGGTAAATCAGACTGGACTTACCGTCACTCCAGTATGGGAAAGCACATCCCAGACAACACTTATGGAAGCGGTACATTATGGATTAGGGGTAACGATCGTTCCAGAGCAGATGATAAAAAGAGAAGTAAGAGAGGGGCGATTATCCCAGATTACCTTCTCCGATTTCTCTTTCCAGAATACGATTCATATAGCCTATCATCATAGCAAATATCTGTCTCCATCGATAAAGAAATTTATTCTTCTGGTAAAAACTTTGGATCCTCCAGAATTTGTTCCAGAGTAATATTGTAAAAGAAATCGTGAACCAGTGAATCAAACTTCTTCCACATAGGAAGCGTCCGGCACTGGTTCGCCCTTGGACAATCTTCCGCATCATCCATAAGACAAGCCACAGGAGCAAGCGTTCCTTCGGCCACTTCCAGAATCTCTCCGACACTATATTCTGCCGGTGTGCGGGTAAGCTGGTATCCCCCACCCTTACCACGCAGTCCTTTTAACATCTTTTGTTTTACAAGAGACTTCAGGATACTTTCCAGATATTTATCGGAAATAGCCTGTCTCTTTGCAATATCTTTAAGGGGGATATACCCCTCATTGCCATGCTCCGCTAAGTCTAACATGACGCGGAGGGCATAACGTCCTTTGGTTGAAATCATAAAATAATCCTCTTTCGTAATAATATGACTTTATTATAACATAGTAGGTTAGTTCGTTAAAGGGGGGACAGACGCCCGAGAAGAGAACCGATATCCTATATTTGTGTCTTTAGTCGCGGCGGTTTGAATACTCGCTTTATGTGCTCGCATCCAAACCTTGCTCCGAGGCCACAAATATAGGGTATCGGTTTTCTTCTCGGGCTGTCTTTGGCTGGATTTTGTTTGAATTAAATAGTGGTTGGAGGGATTTGGGGATGAAAGTTGAAGTCTTTGATTTATTATCCGTAGGTCCGTGCACTGTTTAATTCGTTTGTTGTTTACTAATGAATTAAATCGTTAGACAATATTTTTTCAACTTCAGTAACTGGCTTTTCTATTACTTCAGCAATTACTTCCAAAGGAATGCCCGCTTTATACATTCGTTGTGTATAGCTGGTTGTTGCTTCGTTAAATCCTTCTCTTCGACCAGATTCTTTATGGTCTGTCCATGCGTTTCTCATGTTTATTGTATCCTCCTTTTCTGGAATTGAAAAATGTAATCCTGTAAATGTGTTTATAATCTGTGCAGCAGTAACGGAAAGAGCAGAATAGCCTGGATCAGAAAGTAGAATATCCATTTGTTCTTCATCAGAAATTACTTTTAATATATGCATAAGTCGGCCAAATTCTGTATGAAATTTCGTGAAATTAGAAATATTGTTGCATGATATTAAATGAAGTTTGTAATCTGGAAGAAATTCTTTAAGGGATTCATCTGTCTCAGAAAACATCTCCTGAAGGCTTTTTGCCGCATCCCACCCGTCATTGCCAAAATATATAGTAACAGTAATAACTGGGACAAGGCGATCATCTGGATGCCATCCCGATAAAAATTCTTCTGTAGTTTCTTTAAAATTTGGATTTTGTTTTCGTATTTTTCTGTATTTTTTTGTTTTTTCATTTACTTGTGCAGAATAATTAATCGCATCATAGAGCATATTTCTGACAGGCATTGCATAATGGATATGAGATTGATTCTCAACTCCAAACAGTACATAAAGGGTATTTTTATATTCTTTTGCAATACAACCTTTTAAAATATCCCGAAATTTTTGTATTGTAGCTAATTCTCCGCGTTTCCCGAGCGGAAGAGTGATTTCAGAAGTATCTCGTTCAATTAAATTCTCTGGAAGTATTCTTTGTTGCCCATCATAAATAAGATAATTAAAAACATCAGCAAAAATCTCATTATTGGACAAATATTCTTTAGTAAGTGCATCAGCTTGTCTCATAAACACTCACCTCGAAATAAAAATTATTTTGTCTGAATATATGATACAATAAAATTAACATAAAATCAATATTTTTCCAAAAAATAACATATAAAAATTAAATGTAGAGAGATTGTAGCTGCCTGATTTTTCATTTTTTGTCTTTGGTAAAATAGGAGAATTTAAATATGGAAATTTTTTGCAAGTCCGTATCCAGCCAAAGACAGAAGCCAGAGAGCTATCGAATCCATATTTATGGCCTGAGAGCAAGTGTTGAATGCGAGCGTGGGGCGAATATTCAACCCGCAGAGATAGAGTCACAAATATAGGATATTTTTTCTCTTTGGGAGCGTCTATGTAGCCTTGACTGCATCAAATCACTATTTTTTTGAAAAAAATTTATCCCTCAAAAACTGCATGGTTAAGCCATATTTCCCGCTTTTCAAAAATTGTTTTTAAATAAATCCCTATAAACCTATTTACAAAGTAGGTTAATAGTGCTATTATCATAGCCATGAGATACATGAAAGAAATAAATCAATAAAAAATGAGATTTTAGAATAAGGAGGAACAAAGCAATGGCTAACATTTATAAAGGTACATTAGGATTGATCGGAAATACACCTCTTGTTGAGGTTGCTAATATTGAAAAGGAATTAGGATTAAAGGCAAGAGTATTAGTTAAGCTTGAGTACTTCAATCCGGCAGGAAGTGTTAAGGACAGAATCGCAAAAGCGATGATCGAAGATGCTGAGAAGAAAGGAATTTTAAAAGAAGGTTCCGTAATCATTGAGCCGACATCTGGTAACACAGGAATCGGTCTTGCATCTATTGCAGCAGCAAAAGGATACAGAATCATCCTTACAATGCCTGAGACAATGAGTGTTGAGAGAAGAAATATTTTAAAAGCTTACGGTGCTGAGATTGTTCTTACAAGCGGAGCTAAGGGAATGAAAGGTGCTATTGCAAAGGCAAATGAACTTTCAGAAGAAATCGAAGGAAGCTTCATTCCGGGACAGTTTGTAAACCCGGCAAACCCGGCAATCCATAAAGCAACAACTGGTCCTGAGATCTGGAATGATACAGATGGAGAGGTTGATATCTTTATTGCAGGTGTTGGTACAGGTGGAACTTTAACAGGTACAGGCCAGTACTTAAGAGAACAGAAACCAGAAGTGAAGATTGTAGCTTTAGAGCCAGATACATCACCAGTTTTATCTGAAGGTAAGGCAGGCCCACATAAGATTCAGGGTATCGGAGCTGGATTTGTACCAGATGTATTAGATACAAAGATTTATGATGAGATTTTCAGAGCAACGAATGAGGATGCTTTTGCAACAGCAAAGCTTTTAGCAAAGAAAGAAGGAATTTTAGTAGGGATTTCCTCCGGAGCATCTTTACATGCAGCAATTGAATATGCGAAGAAGCCAGAGAACGAAGGAAAGACTATTGTAGCGCTTCTTCCAGATACAGGAGACAGATATTACTCTACAGCATTATTTACAGAATAATGCCAGGCATTCTTGAATCTCAAAGCTTAATGCATAAGACAGGTACGAAATCCAGTATAGGATTTGTAATTGAATAGAGGAAAAGGGTGATAAATAAATGAATCTTTCGAAGAAAAGCAGGTATGGGATTACCGCATTGATCGATCTGGCAGTATATGCCAAAGACCAGTGCGTTCAGTTAAGCAGTATCGCAGAGCGCAATAATATATCTGTAAAGTATCTGGAACAGATTTTTTCGAGTCTGAGAAAGGCCGGTCTGGTAAGAAGCGTAAAGGGACCACAGGGCGGTTATCTTTTAGCAAAAAGACCAGAAAGTATTACCGTAGCAGATGTAATTCATGCGTTAGATGGAAGCTATCTTCTGGAAGATGAAAGAAGTGTGGTAAGCGGAACAGACGAAAAGGGAATATCCACTGCGATACAGAAACTTCTGATTGATCAGATGAATGATCAGACGGATAGATTATTGAAACAATTAACATTAAGAAATCTGGTAGATTCCTCAATGGAGTACAGTCAGGTTGGACATGAAATGTATTACATTTAAGTAAGATTAAAATTAAATTTTTAGATTAGATAGATAAAAATAGATAGAATTTTTAGATACTCAAGAGGGTAGACATGAAGACAAAGAGATTAGAGACAGATGTGTTAATCATCGGTGGAGGAACAGCAGGCTGCTTTGCTGCCTATACTTTGGGAAAAGAAGCAGGGGTAAGCGTTCTGATAGCGGAAAAAGCGAATATTAAGAGAAGCGGCTGTCTGGCAGCTGGGGTTAACGCTTTAAATGCATATATTACAGAAGGACATATCCCTCAGGATTATGTGGATTACGCAAAGAAGGATGCCCACGGAATTGTCAGAGAGGATTTGCTTTTATCCATGTCTGAGCGACTGAATCATGTAACGAAGGTTCTTGATGATTTAGGACTCGTTATCCTGAAAGATGAGAACGGTAAGTACGTTGCAAGAGGAAACAGAAATATAAAGATTAACGGTGAAAATATCAAGCCTCTTTTAGCAGAAGCGGCAATGTCACAGGACAATGTCACAGTGCTTGAGAGAGTGAATATCACCGATTACATAATAGAAGAGAATGAAATCAAAGGAGCCTGGGGCTTTAATATAGAAGAAAATGTTTTCTATGATATCCGGGCAAAAGCAGTTCTTTGTGCGACTGGTGGAGCTGCAGGGCTTTACCGCCCGAACAATCCGGGATTTTCAAGACATAAGATGTGGTACTCCCCATTTAATACAGGAGCCGGATTTGCAATGGGAATTTTAGCCGGAGCAGAAATGACAACATTTGAGATGCGTTTTATCGCATTGCGATGTAAAGATACGATTGCACCGGTTGGAACAATCGCACAGGGTGTCGGAGCCAGGCAGATGAACTCTCACGGTGAGATTTATGAGACAAAATACGGTCTTACAACTTCTCAGCGATTATATGGAACAGTAACTGAGAACAGAGAGGGACGCGGTCCTTGTTATCTAAAGACAGACGAAATCAGTGCAGCACAGGAACAGGATTTATACAGAGCGTACCTCAACATGGCACCAAGCCAGACACTCAAATGGTTAGAAGGTTCGAGAGGACCGGCAAGTGAGAATGTCGAAATCGAAGGAACAGAACCTTACATTGTAGGTGGCCATACCGCAAGTGGTTACTGGGTAGATAACGGCAGAAGAACAACAGTGAAAGGTTTATTTGCCGCCGGAGATGTTGCCGGAGGATGCCCACAGAAATACGTAACCGGAGCATTGGCAGAAGGCGAGATTGCCGCCGAATCCATGACGAAATACTTAAAAAACTTAAATGCAGACAGCGAAAAATCAAATGCTATAAAGGAAATTGAAACAAAAATAGATAATGCTTCTATATTAAAGAAAAAAGAGTATGAAGCACATTTGACAGCAGAAGGAAAAGACAGCGAAGATACATTTTTCATTACTGCAGAACAGCTTGAAGAGGCAATGCAGAAAGTCATGGATCAGTATGCCGGAGGAATCGCTACCGATTATCAGTACAATGAAGAGAGACTGGTAATCGGTAAGAAGAGAATCGGTGAATTACTTGGCATGATTGATGAACTCAAAGCAAAAGATATGTTTGAGTTAAAAGATATCTACGAAGTAAGAGAGAGACTGATTGTGTGTCAGACTTTGATTGAACATTTAAGAGCTAGAAAAGAGACAAGATGGCACAGCTTTGGAGAGAATACAGACTATCCGAAAGAGAGCAATCAGTGGCTTAAATATGTGAATTCAAAAAGAAAGCCAGACGGCGGGACAGAAATCATTTTCAGAGAACTGGTGACAGGAGGCAAGGTATATGAGTGTACGGATTTTACAGAATAAATGTGTGGGATGCGGAAAATGCCTTTCCGTCTGTCCCGGGAATCTCTTAAAAAAAGGCGAGGACGGCAAGGTACATATTCGAAATATCAGAGACTGCTGGGGCTGTACCGCCTGCTTAAAAGAATGTCACACGGGAGCAATTCTTTACTTCTTAGGTGCTGACATGGGAGGCATGGGTTCCATGCTTTCTGTCAAGGAAAAAGGCGATGTCCGCATATGGCGTGTCGATAGTCCGAACGGTGAGACAAAGACCATTGAGATAAACATGAAAGATTCTAACAAATATTAGCATAGAAAACATTTTAAAGGAGGAAATGAGATGGGAACATTATCACATCTTGATGAACTGGAAGCAGAAGCAATATACATAATGAGAGAAGTAGCAGCAGAATGTGAAAAGCCAGTTATGCTTTACTCAATCGGAAAGGACAGTTCCGTAATGCTGCATCTGGCAATGAAAGCATTTTACCCGGAAAAGCCACCGTTCCCATTTATGCATATCGATACAACATGGAAATTCAAAGAAATGATCGAATTTAGAGATAAGATTGCAAAAGAAAAAGGAATCGACATGATTGTATACACAAATGAAGAAGGTGTAAAACAGGGAATCAACCCATTTGACCACGGCTCAGCCTACACAGACATCATGAAGACACAGGCATTAAAACAGGCACTCACAAAATACGGATTTACCGCAGCATTTGGCGGCGGTCGTCGTGATGAAGAAAAATCAAGAGCCAAAGAGAGAATTTTCTCCTTTAGAAATAAAGAACAGGCATGGGATCCTAAGAACCAGCGCCCGGAAGTGTGGAAGTTATATAATACACAGATTAAACAGGGTGAAAGTATTCGAGTATTCCCAATCTCTAACTGGACAGAGAAAGATATCTGGCAGTACATCAAACGCGAAAACATCGAAATCGTACCACTTTATTATGCGGCAGAGCGTCCGGTAGTAGAGCGTGACGGCAATATCATCATGGTAGATGATGACAGAATGAAGCTTCGTCCAGGTGAAAAGATTGAACATAAGAGCGTAAGATTCCGTACTCTTGGATGTTACCCGTTAACAGGTGGTATTGAATCTACCGCACATACATTAGACGAGATTATTGATGAGACACTTAGCGCAGTAGATTCCGAGAGAACCAGCCGTGTTATCGACCATGACGGCGGAGCAGCCAGCATGGAAAGAAGAAAGAAAGAGGGGTACTTCTAAGATGAAAGGATTATTAAAATTTATTACATGCGGAAGCGTGGATGACGGAAAATCAACATTAATCGGACATATCCTGTATGACTCCAAGCTTCTTTATACAGACCAGGAAAAAGCACTCGAGCTTGACTCAAAAGTAGGAAGCCGCGGTGGAAAAATAGACTACTCTTTATTACTTGACGGATTAATGGCAGAGAGAGAACAGGGTATCACGATCGACGTAGCTTACAGATATTTCACAACAGATAATCGAAGCTTTATCGTAGCAGATACTCCAGGACATGAAGAATATACAAGAAACATGGCAGTTGGTGCATCTTTTGCAGACTTAGCCGTTATTCTTCTGGACGCAACACAGGGCGTACTTGTACAGACAAGACGTCACGCAAGAATCTGTGCATTAATGGGAATTAAATATTTCATTTTCGCAGTAAATAAGATGGATCTTGCAAAGTATAGTGAAGAAAGATTCCGTGAAATCGAAAAACAGATCGAAGCATTAAAAGCAGAACTTGGACTGGAAAATGTATACATCGTTCCAGTATCCGCTACAGAAGGTGACAACGTAACAAAAGCTTCCGACAACATGACATGGTATGAAGGAAAGCCAATCCTTTCTATCTTAGAGCAGGTTGATATTGATGAAAATCAGGAAGAAGGCTTCTACCTTCCTGTACAGAGAGTATGCCGTCCAAATCATCAGTTCCGTGGATTCCAGGGACAGATTGAAAGTGGAAGCATCAAGGTAGGCGATGAGATTACTGCATTGCCAAGTATGGAAAAAGCACACGTTAAATCCATTCATGTAACAGACAAAGATGTACAGTCTGCAGAAAAAGGACAGCCGGTAACAATCCAGCTTGACCGAGAAGTAGACGTATCAAGAGGATGTGTCTTATCCGCAGGTGCAGGAGAAAAGGTAACTTCTTCAGTAGAAGCAACTCTCCTCTGGATGGATGATGACAAACTTGAAAGTGGAAAGAACTACTTCGTAAAATTAGGAACCAGATTAGTACCTGGTATCGTTTCAAAAATCCTTTACTCCATTGATGTAAATACAGGAGAACAGAAGCCCGCCGATTCCTTAGGAAAGAACGAAATCGCAGAGTGCGAGATTACATTTGTAGACCGTGTTGTAGCAGATGAATTTAAGGATCACAAGACATTAGGAGAATTAATCCTGATTGACCGTGTAACCAATATGACTTCTGCCTGCGGTGTTGTTACAGAAGTAAAAGAAGACGGACAGGAAGCAGGAAAGAAAGCAGATCAGCTTCGTGCCGTAATCAAAGGACAGAGAGCAGCAACCATTCCATTTGACCTTGCAGATGACAATATCACAAGAAGCTTTGTAGAACAGGTAGAAAAAGAACTGACATTAGGTGGAAGACATACATACCTTTACGCACCAAAAGATGATGAGCCAGTAGGACTTGTCGTAAGACATTTAAACAGAGCGGGTATTATCGTATTACTTGTTCTTAATAAAGACTTAAAGAATAAAGAAGAAATCAAAAACTCCTTATCCAAGTACAGCAAATACATTAAGAACTGGGAAGAAGGAGAAAAAGGAGACGTGGACAGCACAGTACAGACAGTCCGTAAGATTACAGAGTATGCGGAAGATGTATACGGTGTTGCAAGTCACATCTAAAAGGAGAGATGGAAATGAAGTTTAACACAAAGATTCTTCATGGAAAAGCAGGAAGAAATACGCCGGACGGAGGAACACTTCCGGGAATCAGTCAGGTAAGTGCATTTTCTTACGATTCCGCAGAACATCTCGAAAAAGTATTTGGAAATAAAGCACCTGGATTTGCTTATACACGAATCGGTAATCCGACTGTCGCAGCATTTGAACAGAGAATCAATGAATTAGAAGGAGGCGTGGGCGCAGTTGCCTGTGCCTCTGGAATGGCAGCCATCACCGCAGCACTGTTAAATGTATTAAGTGCTGGAGATGAAATCATTGCAGGAAGCGGATTATTCGGAGGAACCATCGACTTATTCAAGGATTTAGAAGCGTTTGGTATTACGACACATTTCATTCCACATATTACCGTGGAAGACATCAAGACGGTTTTAAATCCAAATATCAAGGTGGTTTTCGGAGAACTGATTGGCAATCCGGGACTTGATGTAGTAAATATCAAAGAAGTAACTGATTTCCTTCATGAAAATGGAGTACCATTTATCGCGGATGCCACCACGGCAACCCCTTATCTGGTAAATGCCTTATCATTAGGAGCAGATGTTGTTATTCATTCCAGTTCAAAATACATCAACGGAAGCGGCAATTCCATCAGCGGAATCATCGTGGATGGTGGAAAGTTCAAATGGGATAAAGACAGATATCCGGCAATGAAGGAATACAGCAAATACGGAAAGTTTGCTTATACTGCAAGACTTCGAAACGATGTGTGGAGAAATATGGGTGGGTGTCTCGCGCCAATGAACGCTTACCTCAATATTTTAGGGCTTGAAACACTCGGTATTCGAATGAAAGTACTTTGTCACAATGCACTGACACTTGCAAAGGCATTAGAGGAATTGGCAGGAATTACAGTAAACTATCCGGGACTGGAAAGCAGTCCATACAAACCGCTTGTCGATGGACAGTTCGGAGGACTGGGAGGTGCCATCCTCACAATCCGGGCAGGTTCAAGAGAAAAAGCATTTAAACTGATTAATTCTTTAAAATATGCACATATCGCAACCAATATCGGCGATTTAAGAACGTTAGTCATTCATCCATCATCAACGATTTATCTGCACAGTACCAAAGAAGAACAGGAACACGCAGGGGTATATGAGGATACGATTCGAATCAGTGTCGGCATTGAAGATGTGGAAGATTTAATTGCGGACTTTACACAGGCGATAGAAAATATATAATGTAATTATTCAAAGCTATATAAGCAAAGAATCATCAAAGTTGTGATTTGCAAATAGCGTTGAATGGTTACAAAAAATTTAGCAGTATAGAAATGAAAAAAGGGTATTTCATTTAATTACAGGAGGACAAAATGGCAGTAGATTATGCAACTCTGAAAAAGGGCGGATTTATGCGCCAGAAACAGAAAAATAATTTTTCTTTAAGACTTCGTACCGTCGGCGGACATATGAGTGCAGAGCAGCTTGCAAAGGTTGCTGAAGTTGCAGAAAAATACGGTGAAGGATATGTACATTTAACATCCAGACAGGGTGTGGAGATTCCTTTCATTAAGTTAGACCAGATTGAAGAAGTAAAAAATGCATTAGCAGAAGGGGATGTTGTTCCAGGTGTATGTGGGCCTCGAGTAAGAACCGTTACTGCCTGTCAGGGTGCAGCAATCTGTCAGAGCGGCTGTATTGATACTTACGCATTGGCAAAGGAACTTGATGAGAGATATTTCGGTTACGAACTTCCTCATAAGTTCAAATTCGGTATCACAGGATGCCAGAATAACTGCTTAAAAGCAGAGGAAAATGACGTAGGAATCAAAGGTGGAATGCAGGTTGCATGGGTAGAAGATAAATGTATCCAGTGTGGTGTCTGCGTAAAAGCCTGCCGAAATGAAGCAATTACTTTAGAAGACGGAAAAATCAGTATCGACACAGGAAAATGTAACTACTGCGGACGATGTGTAAAGTCCTGTCCAGTAGATGCTTACGATGCACAGCCAGGATATATCGTTTCTTTTGGTGGAACATTCGGAAATCACATCAGCAAGGGTGAGACAATTATTCCATTTATCGAAAGCCACGAAAAGTTATTAAAAGTATGCGATGCAGCATTAAAATTCTTTGAACAGAACGGAAAAGCAGGAGAGAGACTCAAGTTCACGATCGACCGTACTGGAAAAGAGGCATTTGAAAAAGCAATCAAGGAGGCCTATGAAAATGAGTGAAATACATTTTGACGAACAGGTAGATATTACTGATGTTGTATGTCCCGTTACATTTGTAAAAGCAAAAGTAGCATTAGAAGAAATGGATGAAGGACAGGTTTTAGCCGTAAAAATGAATGATGGCGAGCCAGTACAGAATGTTCCAAGAAGTATCAAAGAAGAAGGACATCAGATCTTAAAATTAGATACAAACGATGATGGAACTTATACTTTATTCGTAAAGAAAGTTGGAGAATAAAGTTACATATAGGAAGTTAAAAGAATAAAACAGGAAAATCCCAGAGTATATTTGAAAAATGCTTTTTAAAAGATAAGCATTTCATAAAGTAGGAAGTGCAGATTATTTCTTGATTTTTCAGATATCTTCTGAAACAGGAGAGCAGTTATGGCAGAAAGATTAAACAAAGACAGCTTTCAGGAAAAGGTGTTAAATGCATCAGGTCTTGCAATCGCAGACTTCTACTCTGACAGTTGTATTCCATGCAAAAAGTTATCTCCGATACTTGCAGATTTGGACGAAAAATATCCAGACGTATACATCGGAAAAGTAAATATTGTTTACGAGCAGGAACTCATCGAAGAGTACAGCGTTATGTCCTCTCCAGTACTTATTTTCTTCAAAAACGGAGAAGAGGTAGACCGAATTATAGGGGCTGTAAGTAAACATAAAATCGAAGAAGCGATTGAAAAGAATAAGTAGTAAAGTATATAATAAAAACTGATAAAAGACAGAATAAAACATATTTATAAAATTAGATATAAAGTTATATATAGCAATTTGAATATATTTATAAAGGCATTGTAAAGATGTATATAATAATAAATAGAATATAAAAGTTTAAGGTAAGGCCGATATAATAAGACAGATATAATTTTATAAATATAAAAACAGACATAAATGGAGGATAGAATCGTGAAAATCACAGTTGCTGGAAAAGTAAAAGAATATGAAGATGGATTAAACATCACACAGCTTATTGAAAAGGAAAACGTAGAGACACCGGAATATGTTACTGTATCCGTAAACGATGAATTCGTTGAAAGAGTAGATTTTGAAAAAGCCTTAAAAGACGGTGACGAAGTAGAATTTCTGTATTTCATGGGAGGTGGAAGATAATGCTATCAAACGAGCAGCTTGAACGCTACTCCCGTCATATTATCCTGAAGGAAGTTGGCGCAAAAGGACAGAAGAAATTATTAAATGCCAAAGTTTTAATTATTGGAGCCGGTGGACTTGGCGCACCAGCCGCAATGTATTTAGCAGCAGCCGGTGTTGGAACAATCGGAATCGCAGATGCAGACGAAGTAGATTTATCTAACTTACAAAGACAGATCATTCATTCAACACAGGATGTAGGTAAGGCAAAAGTACAGTCTGCAAAAGAGACAATGGAAGCCATTAACCCAGATGTAAAAGTAATTACATACCGTACTTTCGTAGACTCAGAATCCATCATGGACTTAATCAAAGACTACGACTTCATCATTGATGGAACAGATAACTTCCCTGCAAAATTTCTTATCAACGATGCCTGCGTAATGGCGAAAAAGCCATTTTCTCATGCTGGAATCATCCGTTTCAAAGGCCAGCTCATGACTTACGTGCCAGGAGAAGGACCATGTTATCGTTGTGTATTCAAGAATCCGCCTCCAAAGGATGCAGTACCAACCTGTAAGCAGGCAGGCGTTATCGGAGCAATGGGTGGAGTAATCGGAAGTCTTCAGGCAATGGAAGCAGTTAAATACATCCTCGGTGTTGGTGACTTACTGACAGGCTACCTCTTAACTTATGATGCATTAAAGATGGAATTTAGAAAGATTAAACTTCCAGAACATACAGAAGATTGTGCTGTATGTGGTGACCATCCGACAATCACAGAGCTTATCGATTACGAACAGACAGAATGTGAGGAAATCTAATCATGCAGGTAAAGCTTAAAAAAGAAGACTTTCAGGCAATGGCAGCCCATGCCGTTGCCCACCTGCCGGAAGAAGCCTGCGGACTCATCGCCGGCGAAAAATCCGACACAGAACGAGTAATAAAAAAAGTATATTACCTTACAAATATTGACCATACAAACGAACACTTCTCTTTAGATCCAAAAGAGCAGCTTGCAGCAATCAAAGATATGAGAAAGAACGGTTTAGAACCACTTGGAAACTGGCACTCCCATCCGGAAACTCCGGCAAGACCATCTAAGGAAGATATCCGCCTCGCCTTTGATTCTGAGGCAAGTTATCTTATTATGTCCCTTATGGATCAGGAAAATCCTGTAATCCATGCTTTCCGAGTAAGAGAGGGACAGGTATCTAAGGATGAGATTGTAACTATTTAATTCATTTAGAACAGACGCCCGCGAAG
>NZ_ACEP01000172.1 GCF_000173975.1 Anaerobutyricum hallii DSM 3353 | reverse complement strand
AAGACAACCGTGGGACACACGGGGATAGCTCGCTTATGCTTAGCACAGTAGTGTTATCGAACGAGAACCAAACTTGCCGAGGTGGGGGAGGATGTCACGGTAAGTGGATATACAGTATATTTTTGGTCTAATGAAAATAATGAACCGATTCATGTTCATGTAACTAAGGGAAAACCAACACCGAATGCAACAAAAATATGGCTTACAAAATCAGGTGGATGTATTGTAGCCAGTAATGGAAGTAAAATTTCAAATAAAAATCAAAGATTAGGTATTACTTAATGAATTATATTTTACCAAAGTCAGCTCCCAAAGAAAGAAGATACCCTATATCTGTGACCTTAGAGCATGTTTGAAAAATCATTCCTACAACCTGCACGCCTCAATTTACGGTATATTTTGCCTTCATTCAGTTGACGTAGCCCGCTACGCCGCCCTCATTCAGGCGAAATCTCCCGCAAATTGCGACGCACATCTTACAGAAAGCATTTTTCAAACACGCTCTAGAGCGAACATTCAACCCGCAGTGATAGAGTCACAGATATAGGGTATCTTCTTTCTTTGAGTGCGTCTGTTTAGCTATTGAAATAAGCTATTAATCTAACAAATCATGTTTATAATATCTTCAATGACTTCTTTAATATCATTATAAGAATCCCATTTTTCAAACAGCATCTTATCAATCGTAGCAGAAGCAAACTTCGCTTTCGTTCGAAGCTCATTATCTTTGATACAGTCAAAATCTGCCGTATCCATATCACCACATACTCTGCTGAAGTTCACGCAGGCAGCGAACCCAAAGCATTCTCGTAAAATATCAAGTGCCAGGCTTTCTTTATAGCCATTTGTAATCTTATATTCAAGCTTCGCATCTTTTTCCCAGTATTCAAAGAAAAACTGAATATAGTAGGTATACAGCATCTCGATAAGAGAGATGAGGTAAGCGACATAGTTCTTCCGGTGGGTTTCCGTATCAAATGGACGGAACGCTGCGGAGCAGGCCTGGGAAATAATATTGGCGATGATGAATCCGAGGTCATAAGAGAATGGTGCGCCGAAAGTATATTCCATATCAATAACTTTCAAATGTGTATCATCTGCAAAGATATTAGAGGTATGGAAATCGCCATGAATCAGTGTTTCTGACTTGCTCATAAAGAGGTGACGCAGTTTATATCTCTGGAATTCAAGGTTTGGGTCAAAACGAATCGACTTGCAGTATTCTTCAAATTCCGGGCCGCAGGCCGCATCGTAATGGTCGGAGCCAAAAATATGAAGGAAAATACCGTCCTCCATAACAACACGCAGTTCTGCATTCATGAAATGAGCGAGCAGCTTGCGGTATTCTTCTGTTGGAAGATAGAATTCTGAAGTATAAAAATGTGTGGCAGCAAGATATTGTGCGCCCTGTTTTGCCAGTTCCGGGAAAAGATGATTTTTATTCATCTGGAAGCGGATTAACTTCAGGTTTGATACATCTTCCATAATAAATACATTATTCTCCGGGTCACCAAGATACAGCGCCGGAACGTACTGAGGAACGATCTTTGCACGAAGTTCCATGATTTCATACTCGAAGCGGTTACGAGTAGGGGTTAGGGCGCGCCCACGGCGCTTTAAGTGCTCCGTAGACTGCTTTACAATATAAGAATATCCATCGGCATCACTGACACGGAAAACGTAGTTACAATAACCGTCACCTTCCACGTCTTCACCGAGGTCGCCTTCTCCAATCATAGAAACTTTAACCGGCTCTTTTAACTGCAGGGAAGGCACATGCTCTTTTATGTAAGAAAGAATATTTTCCTTTGTAAGAATAATCATAATGTGCCTCCCTTTTATAATTTCAAATCTTTAATATTTCTACAGTAGATTTCTTCTATAGTAAGGATATCCTGGATAAATTCATCAATAGAATTATAAGATTCCCATTTTACAAGCATTTCCCTGTTTAAAATGATAGAGAAACATTTAGCATTGTGACGCTGTACATAATCGTCAATATCATCGTAATCCGGATATGGAATAAGATCGCAGATACGACCAAGCATTGCACTTGCAGCGAATCCAATAAATTCACGAAGTGTAGTCAGGCAGAAGTCTTCTGCAAGACCAGGAATGTTATGGTATTCGACTTTGGAATCTTCTTTGCAGTACTGTGTGAAATATTCACAATACTTCACATAGGTTTCACGAATCATAAACAGACAGTATGCTTTAAATTCCTTACGAGCTTCTTCTGTCTCAAATGGACGGAAAGCAGCGGCAGCATACTGTGCAATAAAGTTCGCGGTAAAATATCCCATATCATAAGCAAATGGTCCGAAGAACGCATATTCCATATCAATAACCTTTGCCTCAGTCTGGCTGGCAAAAATATTGGAGGTATGCAGGTCACAGTGAATCAGACATTCGCCCTTAGACATAAAAAGATGTCTCAGTTTCTGTCTTGCTAAGAGAACAGCAGGGTCTGCACAGATTCTCTTGGAAAATGTAACAAATTCCGGATCAAGAGGTCGTCCAACCGTATCTTCTGGTGTAACACTTGTGAGGAACATACCAACTTCCATAATCTTTCGCATAGTTGTATTCATGAAATGAACACTCAGATCACGAAAACGTTTTGTATCTAAATAATATTCAGAAGTGTAAAACTGTGTTGCTGCCATATATCTTGCAATCTGGTCTGCAAGCTTTGGATAAGTAACACCCTTTAAAAGCTGGAAGCGGGAGATTCGAAGATAGGAAACATCTTCTGTAATAAATACACGATTCTCCTCATCACAGTCATATAACTTCGGAATCAGGTCCGGTACAATCGCAGCACAGATCTTCATAGCATCGTATTCTAACTTATAGCGGTTTAAATCCAAAGTAAAACTGCCCTTAGAACGAGATTCCAGAGTAGACTGCTTTACAATCAGATGATGCACTCCATCAGAAACACGATAGACAAAGTTAATAAAACCATCTCCATCTTCTTCTACAGTACCTTCTCCAATTGCAGAAACCTTAATATCTCCATCAGGATTAAAAAAATCGAGCCTTGACTTCACATAATCAACGACATTCTCCTTTGATAGTGTAATCAAGCCTACCACCTCCTGTTCTAATCAAAATAATCATCGGCATAGCGGCCTTTATTCTCTTCCCTGTACTTATTCACCATATCGTGGAATCCCTGAGACAAAGCCTCCACACCTTCTCCGGTATAGGAACTCACCTCAAAAATAGTCGTACATCCGGCAAGCTCCAGATAGGAACGAGCCTGCTTTGGATTTGAATCGTCTTTGTCAATCTTTGTGATAACACCGACAACCGGCTTCTCAAACTTACTTGTAAGCCCGCCAGAAAACCAGCAATCCTCACTACTGGAATCCTGCACCAGCCCGATAATATCCGCATCGTGGGAAGTAATGGTTAAAGAACCCCAGTATCCCCTCTGCTGCATATATTCACCCGGTGTGTCAATAAAATTGCCAATATACTCCACTGCCTGCGTCTTATCATACTTAATCTCCTCATCAATAAGACGCTGAATTAGCGTAGTCTTACCCGCTGCCGACGGACCAATCAACATAATTTTCATAAAAAAATAATCTCCAAACTAAAGTGTATCTAAATCAAGTCTTCGTAATAGAAACCGTATCAAAACCAAGCTTATTATAAAAAGTAGTAATAACACTGTTAAGCGCAGACTCCACATTAGAAGTAGAACCTACAATAATAACAGAACCGGAAAAACGGTCTACAAAACCTAACTTAATAGAAGCCGCCTTCGTACAAATATCTGCCGCAATAATTGTTGCCTCAGAAGGAGTGATTGTCAAAATACCGATCGCATCATGATAATCATCCGGCAGACCAAGCTTCTTATAAACAGAAGCCTTTGGACGGGTTACCATATGAGCAAGCGTAATCTGCTTACCCGGAACATACTCCTGAATAATACGGGACTTATCATCTGAATTAACCCCGTTATTGATCATATCCTTCGTCATGGATTCCTCCTTTCGTTATCCATCAATCTGTCTTTTGTAAAGTGCACTATCCAGAAAAAACTTTCTATGTTAGTTGATTAAAAATCAATGAGACAATACACTAATTTATTTCAGTAATCCATCTCAGCAGTTCATTTCACAGCTAAAAAGTAGCCACAGAGAACAAGATTTGTCATATTAATGCAAATAAATGTAAAAAGCAGACCAATGCACACACTAATCCATCATGATTTATGCTATATGTGTATATTATATAAAAATGTGCCCTTAATGTAAATGTAACTCCGTCATAAATTACAAGTATTCTTTTGTGATTTTACAAGAGGGAAAGAAACAGATAATTACTATTTAATTCATTAAGCAACTAACAGACGAAGCCCGCTATGCCGCCTTCATTCAGGCGAAATCTCCCACAAATTGTAACGCACATCTTGCAGAAAGCCTTTTTCAAACACGCTCTAGTTATATGAATCAAAATTTTTGCATATAATATACAATGAAGAAATTAGCTTTATACATCCTTTTCATCTTTGGTGCGCTTCTCATCCCCACCATCGCAACCATTCTCATCTCCGGGAATATGGGTGTTGCGGATATAAAAATGGGAATTACTGTTGAGATGAAAAATGGAGAAAAGATGGACGGAGAACAATTTGTCATCGGTATGGCTGCTTCCGAGTTATCCTACATAAAAGAGGAGGAAGCATTGAAAGCGTGGATGATTGTTTGCAGAACAAATTTTGTGAAGGCAGCTTCCGGTGAAAGTAATAGTAAAAAAGTAGGTAGTGAAACAGATATGACAGTTGCACAAAAAACGAGAAATATAGCAAATGCAGCAAGTACACAAAATTCAGGTAATACAACAAATGTAGTCGGTATACAAAATTCAAATAATGTAAAAGACGTACAAAGCACAGAAATCATAAACAGGAAATATCAGAATATCAGACAAGAAAATCTAAATCTCGATTACATTTCCATGAAAGAATTAGAAGAGAATAATGGGCGGAAAGCGTATTTGGAAATAAAGAAAAAACTCGAGGATGCTTCCGATGCAACTTTTGGACAGGTGCTTACTTACGAGAATAAATATGCCGATGCACTTTATCATGAGGTTAGCATTGGAAAAACAGTTTCTTCAGAAGAAATGTACTCCGTAGCCGTACCATATTTGATCAGTGTGGACAGCAGTCAGGATGTAGAATCACCAGATTACATGGATGTGAAGGTTCTTCCTTATGATGAGGTGCTGCAAAAACTTACAAAAGCAGACAAGAGCGGAAATCTTGCAAAAACAGATAAAAGCCAGAATATAAAAATATTAAAAAGCAGCCTGAAAATCACAAAACATACCGAGAATGGATTCGTACAGGAAATTACAGCAAAGGATAATAAGTGGACAGGAGAAGAATGGAAGAAAATCTTTGCCCTGAATTCCACCAACTTCTATTTAGAAAACTATAACGGGAAACTCCGCATGGTCACCGTCGGAAAAGGTCACGATATGGGAATGAGCCTTTACGGGGCAAATGCGTTGGCGGAGAAACAGATTACGGCAGCAACGATATTATCGTATTACTATCCTGGAACGAAGGTTGTAACTCCTGATTTGCCGCAGGCAAAATAGACGCCCTCTGGGAATGAAAATAATCCTTATTTGTGACTTTAGTCGCGGCGGTTTGAATACTCGCTTATACACGCTCGTATCCAAACCTTGCTCCGAGGCCACAAATAAGGATTATTTCATTCCCAGAGGGCTGTGTTTTGGCTAACTATGCAAACTCAGAATTTATTTTGAGAAAGATTTGAGGGAGATTTATCTTCAGGAGTTCATCTGATTTGCAGCCTCACAAATCAGGATTTTTTGAATAAATATATTTACAAATAAAGAAAAATATGGTAATATATAAATATAAATAACCATTAGGTATATAAGAGGGAAAGGATGGTGTCGAATTGCCTGTTAGAAATCAAGTGAAACCAGACACTATACTAAAGACTTTCTGGAAGAATAATCAGCGTTAAAAAAGGATGACCGTCTGCATCCGGTAATAAGTTTATGTATATACTATGGAGAAAAAGAATGGGACGGACCATTTAATTTACTAGATATGCTGGTAATACCAGAATATTTAAAGCCGTTAGTATCTGATTATAGAATGAATCTGATACAGGTAAGACAAAGCGAAAGTCTCTGTTTTCGAAATCAGGATATCAGCATAGTATTTGATATGATACGTTCTATTTATAATAAAGATTATGAAACATTTCACGAAATGTATAAAGATAAAACAATGTCAACAGAATTAGGATTGGGTCGCAATGGTTCGTCTATTCATTGCCTCAGCAAAATTCCATGTATAAATTTCATTTTTCTGGTAAAGACTATACCCAGAGGTGATGAAATGAAAAGACCAAATAACTTATTCCAAAAAAAATATATTTCAAGTTTGGTGATTGCAGCTTTTTTAATCTTATCAGTGCTTACTGCCTACAATATTAAAATAGGCAATGCCGATGGGGGCAAGTCTGATAACAAGACAAAGACAGAAACAACAGAGAAAAGTAACGATGTAATTGGTCCAGTGTCCGGGAATGATACAGGTTCAGCAACAAATTCAGCGGATTCCGCAGCGAATAATGATATGGATGTGGAGCCGGGAGCAGAAGGCCAGAACGGGACTGATACATTAGACAGCAATGCAGAGGATAACGGTGAAGGAACAAAATACAGTAATAATTCAGGGCGAAACAGTTCTTCAGAACAGGATGACGCAGATACAAAAGATGAAAATAATACGAAAAATAATATAAGTGGAACAAAAGAAAATGCAGGAAATAACGCAGAGAACAGTGGAGCAAGTGGTGATTCGGTATACAATTATAACGGAAAGAAAAAGTTAACCTGGCCGGTAATGGGCAATATTATTCTCCCTTACAGTATGGATGCGACAGTGTATTATACAACACTTGATCAGTATGCCTGCAATGATGGAATTATTGTTGGAGCAAAGGTTGGAGAGGAAGTAGTCTCTCCGGCGAATGGAAGAGTTGTCAATATTGAAGATACCGACCGTTATGGCAAAGTGGTAACGATTTTACTTGGGAATTACTATAAGGCATATTGTGGACAACTGGACAATGTTGACTATGAGATTGGGGATGACATTCAGGAAGGCGATGTTCTTGGAACAGTTGCAGAGCCAACAAAGTCTTTTGTATTAGAAGGACCGAATGTATTTTTTAAGATGACGTATAAAGATAAGACAGTGAATCCAGTGAAATATCTTCGAGTATAAGGAACGTCCGATTTCCCATTGCATATAGTAATATGAATAACTATTCAGAAGAAAAATGATTTTAGGAAAATCACTTCTGAATAGTTGTGAAGATAAGGAATTTGCAAAAATGAGTCTTATAAAAATACAGCCGGAATTTTCTAACATGTATCTTTCTCGTTTTTTATATGTTGATAACTAACTTTGTGTTTTTGCTATTTTTACGATATTGTATGATTTACTGATTGTTCCGGCTGATGAAAATAGGGGAGTTTACGAGAGTGAGCTCCCCAAAAAGAAAGTACAGATAGGAAAAAATGTGTTATACTAAATCACAAAATTCATTATGTCAAGAGGTAGTAGCAAAAGATAATAGGATATTTTGGGGTAAAGAATCAAATAATAAAGTGCTTGCGATAAAAAGTAGTGGCAGGAAATAATAAAAAGTTTGAATTGATAAACTGTAGAAGAAAATCATAAAAAAGGCAGAAGGATAAAACAATAGAAAAGTAAAAAAGAAAACAATAGAAAAGCGATAATTGGTAAAAGATAATGAAAGAAACTGACAAACAAAACCAACATCAAGGAAACTATACATACATTGTAAAATGCAGTGATGAAACTCTGTATACTGGCTGGACGAATAATCTTAAGAAAAGGCTGGAGGCACATAACAGCGGGAAAGGTGCCAAGTATACGAAGAACCGCCGCCCGGTGGAGCTGGTGTATTTTGAGGAGTATGACACGAAGCAGGAAGCGATGAAAAGGGAGTATGCGATTAAGCAGCTTTCCAGACAAAAGAAGCTCGCTCTTATTCATAGCCACCAGAGTATTTTTTAAAGATACTTTGGGAGATAGCTGTGAATGAAGCGAGCTTTT
Organism: Anaerobutyricum hallii DSM 3353; assembly: GCF_000173975.1. Taxonomy (GTDB): domain Bacteria; phylum Bacillota; class Clostridia; order Lachnospirales; family Lachnospiraceae; genus Anaerobutyricum; species Anaerobutyricum hallii. The sequence continues at coordinate 35,468 of NZ_ACEP01000172.1, read as the reverse complement.
TCTAAATCTTTATTGATTTAATCATATAAAGTGTGTTATAAGTTATCTTGAGGTCAGATAACTATATGGACGATAGCCTTTTATATGATATAAATTAATAGTCATGTAGCCTGTTATCAATAACTGAAAAAATGTAGCAGCAACCCTACATCAAATAAGCATACATAAAGATGAAATGGCAAATGCTTCCGCCCATAACGAACAGGTGGAAAATCTCGTGGCTGCCGAAGTCCTTTGGAAGCTTATCAAAAATCGGAAGCTTTAATCCGTAGATAATACCGCCGACAGTGTAAATGATGCCTCCGGCAAGGAGCCATGCAAATGCACTGGCTGGCAGACTGGCAAGGAGTGGCTTGAAGACAAGTACACATGTCCAGCCCATTCCGATATAGATGATAGAGCTTACCCAGTGTGGGCAGTTAATAAAGAATATCTTTATGATAATGCCGATGATTGCAGTAGCCCATACAAGGACAAGCAGCGGAATTCCCTGCTTTCTATCGAGTGCCAGTAAGCAAACTGGTGTGTAGGAACCGGCAATCAGCACGAAAATCATGGAATGATCGATTCTTCGGAAGAAAAGATTTACCTTTTTTGAAATATCCAAAGAATGGTAAAGGGTGCTTGCTCCGTAAAGAAGAATCATGCTGCTGATAAATACACTCATGGCAAAAACAACGATGGAATTATTCGTGTGTACTGCTTTGCCGATAAGTGGAAAAGCACAGATAACTGCACCGATCATAGCGATTAAATGAGTAATGGCACTGCCGGGATCTTTAAACTTTTTACTTGTTTTGTTCATAATGATAACCTCCTGTCATAGAATATGCATTTCTGGAATTTTTCTTGCAAAAAAGAATACAGAAAGATTCTGAGAATACATAAATGGATAAGTGAAAATAATTTTTCTTATCCTGAATGGAATTGCAGCTTTTCAAAACATTGCATTCACACGATTTGAAAGGTTGTATATCCGGTTAAAAAATTAAAATCCATATAAATGTCATACAACGTAGTTTTAAAAACCATGTATCATTAATATGAATATTATCACAAGGGGTTCGCAATTTCAAGAGGGGTTTTTGAGAAAAAAATACGAACAAGAGAATTTAGGCGAATAAATTAGAATTTAAGAGAAACAAAGAGTAAATAAACAAAAAGTAATAAATATTGACAGGGATGCGCTCAAAAGTTTTATTAAAAATAATGTAGATATATAGAAGACAAAACTGATATGTTTAAAGGATAATTGAAAAATAGCTACAAAGAGTAAATAAAGTTAATATAAAACAAAGACAAAAGAAAGAAGAAGAGGATTTACCATGCGAATTGGAATGGCTCAGATGGACATAAGCTGGGAAAATATTGAAGATAATAAGGAGAAAGTAGAACAATTTTTTAAGAAAGCCGAGGAGAATCAGGTAGACTGTCTTGTTTTTCCGGAAATGACGCTGACGGGTTTTTCAATGAATGTGGAAGAGACAGGAGAAAAATCCGAAAATCAGAAACATTTTTTTGAGGAAATGAGTAAAAAATATAAGATATTGACTGTTTTTGGATATACAGAACCGGTGCCGGAGGAACGTTTGAAAGAACATCCGAACTGGAATCATTACTATAATCGTTTAGGAATCGCAGAGAATGGAGAGTTAAAGTTAAATTATGCGAAGATTCATCCATTTTCTTATGGATTTGAGGGGGAGTACTATCAGGGTGGCAGAAAGTTAAAGTCTGTGGAATGGAAAGGAACAACGCTTGGAGCGTTTGTCTGCTATGATTTGCGGTTTCCAGAGATTTTCCAGATTAGTTCAGAAAAGAGTGAGATTATTTTTGTGATAGCGAATTGGCCAAAGTCAAGAATCGACCAGTGGGATACGCTCCTTAAAGCAAGGGCGATTGAAAATCAGGTATTTATGGTTGGCGTAAACCGAACAGGAGAGGGGGATGGCCTGCATTATAACGGCCATTCGGCTATTTACTCTCCAAATGGGGAGGCGGTGACAACAATCCGAGAAGAAGAATGTTTGCTGATTGGAGACATAAATCCAGAAGAAATCAAAGAAATGCGCAAAACATTTCCTATGAAGAATGACAGAAGGGAAGAACTTTACATTAAAATGTGGGAAAATGCACCGCATCAATAAAAAATGTGGAAAAGTGCTGTACTTTAGAAGAAAAAAGGCGGTAATTTTCTATTTGACGGCTATTTTTACCTGTGCTATGATAAATAAGAAGAAAATGTAGATAACAGTTAAAGACAAGAGTGCCGTTAACTTAGCTCTATTTCCTGTTGGATGATAGAGCTTTTTTTTTGCAATAGGAAGTTTATAAATTTTTTATAATTCAGATTCAATTATATAAAAATTATGGTTTAAATGCATGGGAGTATAGTTGCAGTTTTATAAAAAATTTAAAATTTTTATTGCATCCTTAAAAATAGAAAGAGAGACATTACATGGAGACAGTAAAATTTACAGAACTTGATATAAAACCGGAAATTTTAAAAGCGGTTGCTAACATGGGATTTGAGGCAATGTCCCCAATCCAGGCAAAAGCGATTCCGGTAGAACTTTCTGGAAAGGACGTAATTGGACAGGCGCAGACAGGAACAGGTAAGACTGCAGCGTTTGGTATTCCTATTTTACAGAAAGTGGATCCTAAGCTTAAGAAACCACAGGCAATTGTTCTCTGTCCTACAAGAGAGCTGGCTATTCAGGTTGCTGATGAGATTCGTAAGCTTGCAAAATATATGTCATCCGTAAAGATTCTTCCAATTTATGGCGGACAGGAGATTTCCAAACAGATTCGTTCCTTAAAGGCTGGCGTACAGATTATTATTGGAACACCGGGACGTATGATGGACCACATGAGAAGAAAGACTGTGAAGTTTGACAATATTCATACAGTTGTATTAGACGAGGCAGATGAGATGCTCGATATGGGATTCCGTGAGGACATCGAGACAATCTTAAATGGTGTGCCGGAAGAAAGACAGACAATGCTTTTCTCCGCAACAATGCCAAAGCCAATCATGGAGCTTGCAAGAGCATACCAGCAGAATCCAGAGATTATCAAAGTGATCAGAAAGGAACTGACCGTTCCCAATATCACACAGTACTACTATGAAGTCCGTCCAAAGAACAAGAGCGAAGTATTATCAAGACTTCTTGATATTTACGATCCAAAGCTGTCTGTAGTATTCTGTAATACAAAGAAGGGTGTAGACGAGTTAGTTGCAGACCTTAAGGGAAGAGGATATTTCGCAGAAGGGCTTCACGGCGATATGAAGCAGACCATGCGTGACCGCGTTATGCACCGTTTCAGAAGCGGCAAGACAGATATCCTCGTAGCGACAGACGTAGCTGCCAGAGGTATTGACGTAGACGATGTAGATGCCGTATTTAACTACGATCTTCCACAGGATGAAGAATACTATGTACATCGTATTGGAAGAACTGGACGTGCCGGAAGAACTGGTATGGCATTCAGTTTCGTTGTAGGAAGAGAAGTTTACAAGTTAAAAGACATCCGCCGTTACTGCAAGGCAAAGATCAAGGCACAGCCAATTCCATCTCTTAACGATGTAACAGAGACAAGAGTAGAGAAAATTTTTGATCGTATTGACCACTATATCGAAGACCAGAACTTAAACAAATACATTGACATGGTAGAAGAATTTGTAAATGAGAAAGACTACACAGCAATGGACGTTGCCGCAGCTTTCCTTGCAGAGATTCTTGGAACTGCAGACGGCAAAGACGCTGGAAGTAATAAAGAAGACTTTGGAGATACCGGTGCAGAAGAAGGAATGGTTCGTCTGTTTATCAACATCGGAAAGAAACAGGGAATCCGTCCAGGTGATATCTTAGGTGCGATTGCTGGAGAATCCGGAATTTCAGGTAATTTAGTAGGAACAATTGACTTGTACGATAAATATACTTTTGTAGAAGTACCACGTGAAGTTGCATCTGATGTATTAGAAGCAATGAAAAACGTAAAGATTAAAGGTAAATCAATTAACGTAGAACCGGCAAATAGAAAGTAAAAAACAAAGATTCAAAGTCTGTTCGTGAGAGTGCAATTAAGATATTCATTTTTATGAATACTTTCGGTATTGTAAGTTTTGGCGATATAGCTCATAAAGTATACTTGGAAAATTTGCTTTTGCGAATAGAAATTTGAATTATTATAATAAATGTGTAAGTAGACAGAAATGAAAAAACAAACAGCAGAGGGGTAGTTATTATGGAGATGGTTCAAAATCTAATACGAAATCTTTCCGCAGCAGAGAAATTGCAATTTTACAGCTATCATACGAAACCAGTATTGAATTTCCAGGCGTTATTTACAGATGGAAGCAGCAACTATATGAATCCAGTCGAGCCAAAGACAGGAGACGAAGTTACTGTTCGTTTCCGTACCGCAAGAGAGAATGCAGAGCATGTATTCTTGTGTGTAAATGGTGAGAAAAAGGAGATGCAGATTGCTTCTAAAACAGAGCGATTCGATTTCTATGAGAGCAGCTTTTTTATGGGGACAGAGATAGCGGATTACTATTTTGAGATTCATTCCGGAGGTACCTGCTGTTATTTCAACAAGAAAGGCCCTGCAAGAGATTTAGAGCCTTTCTTTAATTACAAAGTCACACCGGGATTTTCTACACCAGACTGGGCGAAAGGTGCGATTTTCTATCAGATTTATGTAGATAGATTTGCCAATGGTGATACGTCTAACGATGTTTTAAACAGAGAGTATATTTATATCAATCAGCCATCGAAAAAGATAGATGACTGGTATCGCTACCCGGAAGAAATGGATGTGCGCAACTTCTACGGTGGAGACTTGCAGGGTGTTCTTGACCATCTGGATTATTTAAAAGGACTCGGAGTCGATGTCATTTATTTAAATCCAATCTTTGTGTCACCATCCAATCATAAATATGATATTCAAGATTACGATTATATTGACCCTCATTATGGAAAAATTGTTGTGGACGAGGGAAATACACTTCCAGACTGGGAAAATAATAACATGAACGCAAGTAAATATATTTCCCGTGTCACAGACAAACGCAATCTTGAGGCAAGTAACGAGTTTTTCATTCATTTCGTAGAAGAAGTGCATAAAAAAGGGATGCGAGTTATCCTTGACGGTGTATTTAATCACTGCGGTTCCTTTAATAAATGGATGGACGCAGAACGTATCTATGAGAATCAATATGGCTATGAAAAAGGTGCATTTGTCGATGCAAACAGCCCATACCGCCATTTCTTTAAATTCTATAATCAGAATGCGTGGCCGTATAACGATGACTACGATGGCTGGTGGGGACACAAAACCCTGCCAAAATTGAACTATGAGGAATCCAGACAGCTTTATGACTATATTTTAAATGTAGGAAGAAAATGGGTTTCCCCTCCGTATAATGCGGATGGATGGCGTCTTGACGTAGCGGCAGACTTAGGACAGAGCGAGGACTTCAATCACCAGTTCTGGAGAGACTTCAGAACGGCAGTAAAAGAAGCCAATCCTGAAGCTATCATTTTAGCAGAGCATTATGAAGATGCCGGTTCCTGGCTTATGGGTGACCAGTGGGATACCATTATGAACTACAGTGCATTTATGGAACCAGTTACCTGGTTTTTAACCGGAATGGAAAAGCATAGCGATGAACGGCGGGGAGATCTTCTTGGTAATACGCAGGCATTTGTAGATGCAATGGTATATCATATGTCAAGATTCCAGTATCCGTCACTCATGGTTTCCATGAATGAGCTTTCTAACCACGACCATTCCCGTTTCTTAACAAGAACGAACCAGACTGTGGGACGTACTGCAAGTATGGGAGCGGAAGCCGCCAACCAGAATGTTAACAAAGGTATTATGCGTGCTGCTGTCATGATTCAGATGACCTGGCCGGGTGCGCCAACCCTTTACTACGGTGATGAAGCTGGACTGTGCGGCTGGACTGACCCGGATAACCGAAGAACCTATCCGTGGGGAAGAGAAGACCAGAATCTCATTCAGTACCACAGAGATATTATCGCCATCCATAAGGAAGAAGAAGCTTTAATGAAAGGCTCCCTCAAATATCTTTATGGCGGCTTCAAAGTTCTCGGTTACGGACGTTTCACCGACACCGAGAAAATGGTTGTCTTAATCAACTCTGGTTTTGACGAAGCAAGAGTCAAAGTCTCCGTATGGGAGGTTGGAGTTACAGATGACGAAGAGATGGTAGAAGTCATCATGAGTAATGAGGAAGGATACACAATGGAGAAGAAAGTACATCCCGTAACATCGGGAGTGCTGGATATCACACTGCCTAGAGTATCGGCGATTCTTCTTAAAGCAGTAGAGATAGAAAAATAGTAATTTGTCGGGGTGAGTAAACAGACGAAGTGTGAGAATCCAATCCTCTATATTTGTGATTTTCGTCGCTACGAGAAGTAGTATTCTAAGAAAAGGTCGGTATTAAAGTTATTGATTTTGACTCAGTTGTACAAAACACAAAGTCATCAAAATCAATAATTTTAATACCGGCCTTTTCTAACATTTTATTATAGTCTCGTAGCTCCCAGACCACAAATATAGAGGATTGGATTCTCACACTTCTGTTTCTTGGCTGCCCGAGCAAATTTGTGGAAAGATTTGTGGGAGAAGACAGGAGAATAAAGCTATCTGGGAAACTAAATTTCAAAGAATTGACACAGAAATCCATAAGAAAAAATATTATTTTTACATATTAAAACAATAATATAAGTATCGAACTCTTATGACTCAACTTTTTAAAAAGCCATAATCTTCTGGCGATTCTCCAGATCACCCCAACGTGAAATAGTAATTCCATCTCCAGCCAAAACACAGCTCCCAAAGAGAGCAGGTATCCTATATTTGTGGCCTTAGAACGAGGATTGAATGCGAGCGCGGAGGCGAACATTCAACCCGCAAGTGATAGAGTCACAAATATAGGATACCTGCTCTCTTTGGGAGCGTCTTCTTGCCTGTGGCAATTATTATTTCACTGGCAAATTACTATTTCCACGTCATTTGCAATTGCCTTTTCTGTGCTACGCAATCAGCGAGATATAAGTTGATTAATGTTTGATAAGGAATCCCTGACTGCTTGGATTGTTCTTTGAAATAATCTATTGTGTCCACATCAATATTAATAGTAATCTGTTGTTTTAACTTCTTAGCATATGGATTCTTTCTGGCTTTTGTAAAATCATATTCATCTTTCATAATACATTCCTCCATTAAAATAGATTCTTATTATAAGATATAGTTTCTCTTACAGTAGCTTTTCTTGCAGATATAATGCGTATAATTGTATCGGATTCTCTATAGCAGTGACAGACAACCAGAAGATTAGCCTTTTTGCTAAGACCTAAAATTATGAAACGTTCCTCCTCTAATGAATGTTCTGGATCGTCAATGATTAAAGCTTCCTCATCAAAAAATACGCTTTGTGCTTCTTCGAATGATATCTTATGTTTTTTCTGATTAATTTTATTCTTGTTGTCGTTCCATTGAAATTTGATATCACTCATAATTATATTATAATTATAAAGTAATAAAATGTCAATACAATTAAATTCTTGCTTTTCAGTTTTTCCTTATCTAGTTTCTTAAGTAGCCATAAACTTCTGGTGTCTCCTCAAATCCTCCAACATTAAATTTTCATTTTGCTTTAGTAGCCATAGCCAGCATCCCAAGAGAGCCGATACCCTATATTTGTGGCCTTAGAACGAGATTGAATGTGAGCATATAAGCGAACATTCAACCCGCAGCGATAGAGTCAAAAATATAGGGTATCGGCTCTCTTAGGGTGCGTCTGTTCTGCAAACAAATCAAAATTTAATCAAAAACCTCTTGATTTTTGAAACAAGATGGTATATAATACGATATTGTCAGGCGCAGTAATGCGACTTGAATGGGTGGATTCCCGAGTGGCCAAAGGGGACAGACTGTAAATCTGCTGCAAATTGCTTCGGTGGTTCGAATCCACCTCCGCCCATTCACTTGAGTAACATCAGGTGTAAGAAGTTACCGGAACGACCGGTTTTTTCTTTGCCGGCGTGGCGGAACTGGCAGACGCACAGGACTTAAAATCCTGCGGGACTTATACTCCCGTATCGGTTCGATTCCGATCGCCGGCATTATGAGAAAGCAGATAAGGCATAGATTTTTCGAAGTCTATGCCTTTTTTGTTATTTAATTAGAAGATACACTATAGATGAAGCCAATAGAGTCTATGAGCTATATTTGTGATTTTATATGTAGAAAAATAGAGCGTGTTAAAGAAAATTTTTGTAATTAGCACATCCATTGAAAGTATTTTTAACATATTTAAAAAAAGAAAGAAGGTTACATATGGAAATAGAAATTTTAAGTATGCTTCAAAAAATAAGAACTCCATTATTGGACATATTTATGAGTAACATCACAAAACTTGGCAATGCAGGAATCGTATGGATTTTATTAACGATTGTGTTGCTGCTTATTCCGAAAACAAGAAAAAGTGGGTTGATTCTGGCATCAGCCTTAATCGTAGACCTGATTTTATGCAACGGAATATTAAAACCACTAATAGCAAGAATCCGCCCATTTGACGTAAACTCCGCCATTCAATTAATCGTAGCAAAACCACACGACTATTCCTTCCCATCCGGTCATACTGCCGCCTCATTTACAGCAGTAATGGCATTGTATCTTGCCGGAGAGAAAAAACTGTGGAAAATAGCATTAGTCCTTGCCGTTCTTATCGCATTTTCAAGGCTCTATTTATATGTTCACTATCCAACAGACGTATTAGGTGGAATCATAACTGGAGCTATTGCAGGTTACATAGGATACAAACTAACTTTTATTGTCCAGTCAAAGCACAGAAAGAAGCTGTAAATGGTTCTTCCCGATTACAGCTTTTTTCGTCTGTTTTTTTGAACAAAAAAGTTTCATAAGGAGGTAACAATGACACATTATCTTGAATATAGATTAGGCCCCACCGATGACGGAAAAGAGGTTCTTTTTCTGATGCAAAAGGTGCTGGGATTTACGACAAAAAAGGTTCGTTCTGTAAAACATGAGGAGTGGGGAATTCTGTTAAATGGGAAGAGAGTGACGGTTAGAGCGAGGGGAAAGGAAGGACAGCTCTTAAAAGTGATGCTTGAAGATTCGCAGGAAAAGCAGAACAAAATTGCATCTACAAAGATGAATCTCCATATTTTGTATGAAGATGAAGATTTGATTTTTGTGGATAAGCCGGCAGGAATTGTGTCGCATCCATCTAAGGGGCATTTGAGTGACAGTATGATTAATGGGGTGCAGGCGTATTTTGAGAATGAGGGACGGGAGAAGAACGAACGGAGTAATATTCATTTGATTGGACGTTTAGATAAAGAAACATCGGGAATTTTAGGAATAGCAAAAAACAGTGTGACAGCGGAGCGTATGATTAAACAAAGGCAGAGGGGTATTTTGATAAAAGAATATTATGCGTTGGTCAAAGGAAATCCTCCAGAAGAGGGAATTCTTGAAATTCCAATGGAAGAGATGCGGGATGCTCGTGATGGAGATAAGTTAAAAATGAAAGTGGGGAAGAGCGAAAATGCAAAAACAGCAAAAACATTTTTTCAAGTTGTGAAACGATTTGAAAAGTTCAGTCTGGTTTCTCTTGTAATTGAGACAGGAAGAACGCATCAGATTCGCTTCCATATGGCCTCGATTGGCTGTCCGCTTTTGGGAGATTCTTTTTATGGAGATGGTCCGGAACTTGGGATTTCAAGGACGGCATTGCATGCACAACAGTTGACGTTCACACATCCGTTCTGTGAAAAAGTAATGAGAATTGAGTCGGAAATGCCAAAAGATTTGTCTTTTCTTTTGCGTTAAAATATATTAGAATACTTAATGTCATGTAAAAAAAACGTAATGATTGTGTAAAAGCCTGAAGAAATCATTACAACATTAAGTAGAAAACAAAAGAGAGGATAATATCATGTTAGTTATGCTTACAGAACTGCTGAGTGGACTTGCACTGTTTTTATTCGGTATGAAGTTCATGAGTGAGGGGCTGCAGAAGGCTGCGGGTGATAAGATGCGTGTCATTCTGGATCGTGTAACAAAGAATCGATTCATTGCAGTTATTTTTGGCGCGATATTTACTGCGATTATCCAGTCGTCTGGTGCAACCACCGTTATGGAAGTCAGCTTTGTAAATGCCGGACTTCTTACACTGGAACAGTCCGTTGGTATTACATTTGGTGCCAACATTGGTACAACAATTACTGCACAGCTTGTTTCTTTGAAACTGACTGCCATTGCACCGTATATCATCTTTGCAGGTGCATGCCTGATGATGTTTGGCAATAAGCCGATAACAAGAAAGATTTCAGAGGTAATCTTCGGTTTTGGTGCGTTGTTTTTAGGAATTAACAGTATGACAGGTGCATTGAGCAGAATTCCGGAATATCCAGTAATCATGCACTGGTTTTCTTATCTTAAGAATCCATTTATCGCATTACTTGTTGGTTTACTGTTTACAGTAGCAGTACAGAGTTCTTCTGTAACTGTCAGTGTGCTGGTTTTATTAGCGGATTCCCATCTGGTTGGATTAGGAAGCTGTCTGTACTTTATTCTTGGTGCCAACATCGGTTCCTGTACACCAGCAGTTATGGCAGCAATGAATGCAAATAAGAATGCAAAACGTACAGCCATGGTACATTTCTTATTCAATGCATTAGGTATGATCATTATCGGAACGATTCTGTTCTTTGCGAGAAATCAGATCGTCGATGCGATTTCTGTTCTCGGTGGAGCAGATAATGCGAAACGTTTCGTTGCGAATGCAGATACAGCATTTAAAGTATTCCAGACGATTATTTTCCTTCCATTTGCATCACAGTTTGTAAAACTTACGAAACTTTTTATTCCTGGAAATAAAGAAGGTGAGGAAGAGGATAACGGATTACATCTTGAATATATCAGAAAGGCATCAAGCAAGTTTGTGCCATCTACAGCCGTAGTAGAAATTATTCAGGAAATCGAGAGAATGGCTGGTCTGGCCAGAGAAAACCTTGTTGCTTCTATGGAAGCATTAGCAGATAAGAATCTTGATAAGGTAAAGGAAATCAATGCCAGAGAAAAGATTATTGATTACTTAAGCAGCGAGATTACGGATTATCTTGTAGAAGTTAACCGTTATGAACTGCCGCTTGCCGATTCCAGACGAATTGGTGCTCTTTTCCATGTTGTTATTGACCTTGAACGGATTGGAGACCACGCAATCAATATCCTTGAGAATGCGGAGAAGAGAAGTCAGCTTAACGAGAAGTTCACCGGAGCCGGAAAGGAAGAACTTACAACAATGTATACAGAAGTTCTTCAGCTTTTTGATAAGAGTATGGAAATGTTCGTCACAAATAAAAAGGACAACATTGATGAGATCATTGACATGGAAAATGATGTAGATCAGATGCAGATTGATTACCAGAATCAGCAGGTAAAACGTCTGTCCAAAGGAGTATGCGGTGTAGAAATCGGCCTTATCTTTACCGATATGGTAATTGGCCTTGAAAGAATCGCTGACCACTCTACAAACATTGCTTATTCCATTTTCCATGAGAATCCGGAAGATGCAGAAGAACAGCAGAAAGTATTAGCAGAATAAAAAAGGAATCGTGAAGCAGTGATGACAGTAGAATAGAGACAAAACGCATACTGTTATAAATGATAAAATATAGATTATGTTGTTGAAAAAACATATGTCGATTTATCATATGATTTATGATGGAAGCAGAAAGTTTTGGCTATGATAAGCCAGAATTGCTGACTTCACAAAAAAGTATAATTTAAATATCAAAAAAATAAAGGTGCATCGGAATTTTTATACAAATTCCGATGCATTTTTGTACTTTCTTTTATACGATGTAGTCAAAAATTTATATCAATGTATTGTTGAAAAAACATGGTGCAGGGCTTACTATATAAGTAGCGTATTTTGTACTATTATTGATACTACTAGACAAAGATATATTTTGGGAGGTATCTTATGTTAACAAAAATGATTGAAACATTAAAGAAGAATCCTCGTACCATCGTATACACAGAAGGTACAGATAAAAGGATTCTTGAATCAGCCCATCGTCTGACACAGGAAGGAATTCTCGGCGTTGTCCTTCTTGGTAAGCCAGAAGAAGTTAAGGCTGCAGCAAAAGCAGGTAACTTTAATATTGATGCCTGCCAGATTATTGACCCTGAAAATTACGAGGGAATTGATGCTATGGTAGCAGAGATGGTTAAGCTTCGTAAAGGTAAAATGACAGACGAGCAGGTAAGAGCAGCTCTTTCTAAGAGCAACTACTTTGGTACTATGCTCGTAAAAATGGGTGGAGCAGACTGTCTGTTAGGTGGAGCTACATATTCCACAGCAGATACTGTACGTCCAGCTCTTCAGCTCATCAAAACAAAACCAGGCAACAACATCGTAAGCTCTTGCTTCATCCTTGTAAGAGGAGACGAGAAGATTGCTATGGGTGACTGTGCTATCAATATTGATCCATCCGAAGATGATTTAGTAGAGATTGCTATCGAATCTGCTAAGACAGCTAAGATTTTCGGAATCGATCCTAAAGTAGCTATGTTATCTTACTCTACACTTGGTTCTGGTAAAGGACCTTCTGTAACAAAGGTGGCTAACGCAACAAAGAAGATTAAAGAAGCTGCTCCTGAATTAGCAGTAGAGGGTGAGATTCAGTTCGACGCTTCTGTATCTCCAGAAGTAGCAGAAGTAAAATGTCCTGGTTCACCAGTAGCTGGACAGGCTAACACATTTATCTTCCCTGACATCAACGCAGCTAACATCGGATATAAGATTGCTTCCCGTTTAGGTGGATATACAGCAGTAGGTCCTGTATTACAGGGACTTAACGCTCCAATCAACGACTTAAGCCGTGGATGTAACGCAGAAGAAGTATACAGCATGTCTATCGTAACTGCTGCATTAAGCGTTCCAGAAGAAGAAAAAGTAGACGAAGAAGGATTAGAAGCTATCGTAAGAGCGGTGGTAGAAACAATGCTCGCTGCTAAGAAGCTGGATAAATAATTCTGGGTTTTGGCTAAATAGACGAACCCCAACAGATAAAGACTCCCTATTTGTGACTTTAGTCGCTGCAGGTTGAATGTTCGCTTACACGCTCGCATCCAGCCTTTGCTCCGAGGCCACAAATAGGGAGTCTTTATCTGTTGGGGTTCTGTTTTTTGGAAGACAGAAGTTATTTTAAATGTTTTCCAAATTTAAATTTGTTAACTCTATGAGTGTGTTGTAGAATTATTTCAGGTAGCGACAAGAGCGAGTAGTTTTGAATTTGAGGAAGTTGGAAATATAGATAGCATTTTTTCTTCAAAAAGAAGTGTGGAAGAAGTAGGGTGGGAGTGGGGAGATGTAGGAAAGACTGTTATTTAACTTCCGAGCAAGCAGAAATCTACAGTTCTCAACCTCAAATCTATCCCCAAGAAAAATTTGTAACTTAAAAAGCAACCAGATTGTACGGGAAATTTATGGTCCTTGCAAAAGTCAGAAAGGTAGCGTGCCCTATTATACAATAAACACGCTCTAGAGCAAGCTTAAACTGCGGTTGAGCAGTTTAAGTGCAGTGATACGAAGCATTTATTGTATAATAGGGCACTCTACCTTTCGTCTGTTTTGCCAACTCCAAAAATTCCCCACATCCTCTTGTTATTTAGCACAAATCTTGTTAAAATAATGGTGAAAGAATTGGAAGATATGTCAGTGCAACTGGCAAACAGAGAGAAATACAGAGGGGAGAAGAACGGTGTTAAAGGATTTTATGACTGAGTACAGACAAAAGCTTTGTACACCGGAAGAGGCGGTAGAAGTAGTAAAGAGTGGAGACTGGGTGGATTATACCAGCTCGCTCGGAAAGCCGGTTCTTTTAGATAAGGCTCTTGCTAAGAGGAGAGACGAACTTTTTGATGTAAAGATTCGGGGGAATCTTGTGGAGGGGCCGATTGAGGTAGCAGAATGTGACGAGACTCAGGAACATTTTGTCTATCATACATGGCATTGTTCTGCTTATGAGAGGAAGCTTTGTGACAGAGGATTATGTTATTATATTCCAATGGTATTTCACAACAATGCTGCGTATTATAAGTATTTTTTAAATGTCAATGTAGTAATGGTCAGTGTCTCACCGATGGACAAGCATGGATATTTTAATTATTCGGTAAATACCGGAGTTGCCGGGCCTATTGTGCAGAATGCAGATGTTGTTATCGTAGAAGTCAACGAGCATATGCCAAAGATACACGGTGGATATGGAGAATGTATTCATGTGTCGGAGGTGGATTATATCGTAGAGGGAAAGCATGAACCTTTTACGACAGGCAAGCCGTATGTGCCGTCTGAGATTGACCGAAAGATTGCACAGAATCTTCTGCCGTACATATGTGATGGGGCAACCCTGCAGCTTGGAATTGGAAGTATGCCCAATGCTCTTGGAGAGCTGATAGCAGAAACTGACCGCAAAGATCTTGGAATGCACACCGAGCTTTGTTCCGATGCATATCTGCATTTGTATAAGGCGGGCAAGTTAACCAATAAAAAGAAAACGATTGACAGGGGAAAAGGCGTATTCGGTGTTGCCATTGGCTCTTCGGAGCTTTATGAATGGTTAGATGATAATCATGGGGTAGCAGCATATCCACTTGAATATGTAAATCGTCCGGACGTTATTGCCCAGATTGACAATATGGTTTCTATTAATAGCTGTGTTTCCGTAGATTTATATGGACAGGTATCGTCAGAAAGCTTTGGTGCAAGGCAGATCAGCGGTACCGGAGGACAGCTTGACTTTTTAATTGGAGCGTCTTCAGCCAGAGGGGGAAAGGCATTTATCTGTATGAGCTCCACATATAAGGATAAAAGCGGCCAGCTTTTTTCAAGAGTATTGCCGCAGTTTAATGGAGATATTATCACTTCTCCGCGAAGTCAGGTATATTTTCTTGCAACAGAATATGGTGTTATTAACATGGAGGGTCGTTCTACATGGGAGAGGGCAGAAGGGCTTATATCTATTGCCCACCCGGATTTCAGGGACGAACTCATAAAAGAAGCTGAAAAAAGAAAGATATGGCGGCGTTCGAATAAGAGGTAGCCGCTCACAAAGACAGGGGGATTTATAATGAAGGTGAAACAGGTAACAGACGCTTCTTTCAAGAAGTATGGAAAGATTTTAACAGGAATTGATTTTTCAGAGATTTACAATGTACTCGAAAAGATTAAGTATCCAGAGACGGTAGAATATGCAGCTTCCTTTGGACCATTAGAAGAACCAGATTTCCGCCAGAAAATTTCCAATACACTTTACGGAGAACTTTCCGTAGAGATTGGATACTGTTGTGGACACAACAAAGTGTTGAATGCATTAGAATATCATCGTTCTTCCGAGGCAAATGTCGCTGCGACCGATGTCATTTTACTGTTAGGACAGCAGTCAGATATTACTGATGATTTCAAATACGATACCGCACAGTTAGAAGCATTTTTTGTTCCCGCAGGAACCGCAGTAGAACTGTATGCCACAACACTTCATTACACACCAATTGGAACAAAAGAGAACGATTACGCATTTAAGACAGGAGTTATTTTACCATTTGGAACAAATTTCCCGCTTGGAGTAAAGCTTGGAGCGGAAGCAGAAGAGGAAAAACTTCCAGAAGAAAAGTTACTTTTCGCCAAAAATAAATGGCTCATCGCCCACGAAGAAGGCGGGGAAGAAGGAGCCTTTATCGGATTGACAGGAAAGAATATTTCGGTGGATGATCTGGTAATTTAGTTACATAGACGCTCTCAAGCTGCTATTTAAATTTATCAGGGGAAACAGACGAACCCAAAGATAGAATATAACCCCTATCTGCGACTAAAGCCACAGATAGGGAATATTTTGCTTTCATGATTCGTCTGTCTGTTTGCTGTTCACTCAATGAATTTAATCAGTCATAACTTTCCAGAGAGGAGCAAACAATTATTATGCGTTATTATATTTCAGATCTGCATTTTTTCCACGAAAGTCTAAACACCCAGATGGACTGTCGTGGATTTAAAGACTCAGCCCAGATGAATGCCTATATGATAAAACAGTGGAACAGCAGAGTCCGCCCCAAAGACGAGGTTGTGATTCTCGGTGATTTCTCTGTGGGCAAGGCGAAAGAGACAAATGAAGTATTAAGCCAGCTTAACGGCACGCTTTATATGATAAAAGGAAACCATGACAGTTATTTAAAAGATAGCGAGTTCAACAAAGAACGTTTTGTCTGGATAAAACCATACGCAGAAATGCACGATAACCGCCGAAAAGTAGTCTTATCCCACTACCCGATATTCTGTTATAACGGACAGTATCGAAGAAATAAAAAAGGAGAGCCACTTACCTATATGCTTTACGGACATGTGCACGACACAATGGATGAACAGCTTGTACGGCAGTTCTGTCAGATTACGAGAGAGACAAAGAGACAGAGCAAATATGATGAAGAACCGATGCCGATTCCCTGTAATATGATTAATTGTTTTTGTATGTATTCAGACTATGTACCATTAACATTAGACGAATGGATAGATTACTATTTGATTCATTAAGAACAGACGCCCGCGAAGAGATACGATATTCTATATTTGTGACTTTAGTCGCGGCGGTTTAAATGCTCGCTTAAAGCGCTCGCATCTAAACCTTGCTCCGAGGCCACAAATATAGGATATCGTATCTCTTCGCGGGCTGTCTTTGGCTGGATTTTGTTTGAATTAAATAGTGGTTGTGGGGATTTGGGGGAGAGGGCAGAAGTTTTCTGCTTGCTCTCAGGATATTGTAGATAGATATTTTTTTATCTTACTATTACATATAGGCAGGTCAAATCATATCCCCTATTCCCAGTCATTTTCGAGTAAGTAGAAGACATCAGTTTCTGTCCCCAAATCCCCCAGTATCAATTTCTGATTTAATTCATTGTATCTAGCCAAAGTTATCTAGCCAAAGTCAGAAAAACAAGAGAGCATATAATCCCTATCTGTGGCCTGGGAGCAAGTGTTGGATGTGAGCGAGTAGAGCGAACATTCAACACGCCGCGACGAAAGTCACAGATAGGGATTATATGCTCTCTTGTTTTTCGTCTGCTTTTAGCCAGATACGAAATGATTAATCCAGAAAATGAACCCAGTCCATTATCATTTCATCTACGTTTTCGTAAAGTTTATCTATCTGATGTTCGTCAGGATTCTCCACAAAAATTCCACCAGTACATAAAACTCGCTGTCCGGTCTTTTTGCAGAGGCTTTCTGCAATATAAGGGCAGAATAAATCTTCTGGATTATCTACGTCTGTGATAACGGAAGTCTCGCATTCTACAGGGTCGGTATCTGTAACTGGTGTGGAAAAAGCGGTGCAGCCGAGACGGTTTTCTCCGCCGCAGGTAAGAAGTACATGAAGGTCATCGCCTACTGGAGTGATATCCATCTGGATAGAAGTGAATAGTAAAACTCTGTGAAATTTCATAAGTAAATCCTTTCGTTGATAAATATTGTGAACTCTTCAGCTCGTGAAAGCTGAAGTTTCTTGTTTTTAAGTATGTTGATATATTTAAATATCATCGGTGTTTTTGTAGTTTGTTTTGCTGTGTGATTTGCAATTCAATTTACCTGTTTGTATTATAACTTTCTCTGAAAATGTCCACAAGGGAAATATATGTTACAAATATATTAAATTTTTGTGTGCATTTTTTAATAAAATATGGTAAAATGATAACCGTGTTGTTTGTAATAGCATTTTAGAAAAAAGATAAATAATATGTAATTATTCGAGGGAGTGTTAGAAAAATATGAGTACATA
Source organism: Anaerobutyricum hallii DSM 3353 (assembly GCF_000173975.1). Taxonomy (GTDB): domain Bacteria; phylum Bacillota; class Clostridia; order Lachnospirales; family Lachnospiraceae; genus Anaerobutyricum; species Anaerobutyricum hallii. The sequence goes on along the minus strand of NZ_ACEP01000172.1, from coordinate 17,565 downwards.
TCAACGTACAGGAAAGAGAATTTTCTTTTTTACTGTCTTTTTTATGGCAGTTTTGCTATTTGCAGGAAAGGGAAATGTACAGGCAAAGCGTAAGAGTGTAGCATTAAATAAGACAACAGTCACGGCTTATAAGGGGATGGCTCCAGTAAAGCTTAAGGTAAAGAATGTAAAGAAAGGAAAGAATATCATCTGGTTTTCATCAAAGTCATCTGTAGCAGAAGTTTCACAGGATGGAACGGTTACATTTCATAAAAAGGGTAACGCTATTGTTCAGGCAAAGGTTGGAAAGAAAACCTTGAAATGTATCGTATCTGTGTGTAGTAAAAAAGCATATAAAGCAGTAGAAAAAGCGAAAAAGTTCCATAGTGCGAGAAATATGAGTTACAGTCAGGGAAACAGAATGGGTAAGCGTTCTGTGGATTGTAGTTCATTTTGTGGCAGATGTTATCTACCACAGGGAATTACAATGGGAGGAAGTACCTCCTGGTGTAATACAGCAGCAGGCATGGCGCTCTGGTCTACTAAGAAGGGCAAAGTAGTAGCAAACAGCGGTGTGTCAATAGGCAAGAAAAAACTTTTGCCAGGTGATTTGGTGTTTTACAAGAAGGGATATAACGGAAGATACAAAAATATATATCATGTAGAAATCTTTGTAGGATATGAATGGAGAAATAATCAGTTAGTAGGATATACAATGTCTTCTATTACTGGAAATTACCCATCTATTTTAAAGAGAGATTACACTTCAAGAAAAGGAAGAGTTGCACAGATTGCCAGACCGGCACAATAAAAGTAAGGCAGGGAAATTACAAATAGAATCTCCCTGCCTTTTAAATATTCCAGAGCGTGTTTGAAAAAATCATTCCTGCAATCTGCACGCCCCAATTTGCGGTATATGTTTGTATATGCTTTTGTATAACTGGCAAAAAATCTTCTTATGAAATCAAGAATATAAAATTGACAGTATATGAACTATTTTTTACAGGACATTTCCGCCATATCATAGAGAACCTGGATAGTCTCATCGTGTCCATAGAAAAATGTGTTCACGCACAGATCGTAATTGCCGGCATATCCCCACTGACGGCCGGTATAATACTGGTAATAATTTTTACGTTCCTGATCCATTGTTTTTACTTTTGCAGAAGCAGTTTTATAATCACAGGAAGCAATCCCCATCTCATACTTTACTCTTTCTTTAAATGGAGCAGATAAGAAAATGGAAAGATGAGGGATGTTGTTATTGGTAAGAACTACATCGGCGCAGCGCCCCATGAAGATACAACTTTCTTGTGTGGCCATTTCACAGATTAGATTGCTCTGGGTAAAGAAAAGCATATCAGACTGTGTGGAGAAAAACTTCTTGGAAGCCTTTCCGATGCTGCTTAAGATTCCACGGCTGCTGCCGGAACTGTCAATACCGTAATCCGTTACATCTTTGGAGTTTAAGCCCATTCTGTCACAGGCAAGATGAATGATTTCTTTATCATAATAGGCGATGCCAAGACGCTGAGCCAGTTCAAAACCAATCGTGTGCCCACCGGTTCCAAACTGCCTGCTGATGCATATGATTAAATGGTTATCAGAAGAAAAACGACGGGAGGCAACGGCATCATTATTATCAATGCTGTGAGGCAAGATAATCGTAGGATTGTAGGCGAGGATATCTTTCTCCAGTTCGTCATACTCCTGTTTTAATGGGGCGGCCTTTTCCTCGTCTCGGATTGTTCCGATCATGTTGGCAATTAGTGTCATCTCGTTTTTAAGAAAATATTCTCGATTTATCTTGAGTGCATCAATAATTTTCTCTAATGCGAATGATGGACTGGAAGGAAAGACACGTCCTAAAGTACTGCCTGTTGTCTCATAAACTTTTTTGTCCAGATTATAAAGCCGGTTAGCTATATTCCGTTCCTGTTCATCTGATTTTTTCATAATATACCTCCTCCTTGTTACATATGTGATAATTATACTATACTACATTTTTTAAGAAAATTACAGCAATTCGCATATGTAAAAATGTAAAATTGTCTAGAAGGTGTTTAAAAAATCATTTCAGTCATCAATTCAAGAATGTCTCGGCATTCTTGCTACGAGATGCGCGTCATCTCACATCTGATATAAAATTAGAACCAAGAATAATAAAAAATAAAAATATAAAAGGAGAAAAAACATGAAAATTCGATTAAACGAAAATGAGAAAGTAGTAAAGATGGTAAAAGAAGGTTTAAAAAAGAAAAATGGATATTGTCCATGTCGTTTGGAAATGAATGAGGACACGAAATGCATGTGTAAAGAATTTCGGGAACAGATTGCGGATGAGAATTTTGAAGGATACTGTCATTGTATGCTTTACTACAAAGAAAAATAAATACAATTTCTTCTCTTCCAGCAAGAAGATTCTCTCATTTAAGGTGGGAGATGAATTGCGTCCCGTATGTAAAATTACATAGAGTACAGTATCTAAATAAATATTATAAATAAGAAAACCTAGAATCAGGTTTAGAGCATGTTTGAAAATTAAGTGGAAATCTTTGGTAATGTAAATGCTAGAGCATTTTTCAAACACGCTCTAGGTACTTCACCTGTGAATTAGTTTTATAAAAGAAAGGAAAGCAGTATGAAAAAAGGACAGAGTATATTAGGTATATTATTTTTTGCCTTGCTTTTTGGTTTGTGTTTTCAGCAGAATGCGCTGAACGTAGAAGCAAAAACAAGGGTAATACATAAAGATATTACACCAAAAGAAGCAGCATCAAGTGATTTAAAAGTGATAAAAAAGGTAACAAAGTTAGCAGCACACCGCTGGATTCAGTCTTACACAATGGATTCTAAATATTATTATTATATACAGATGACAAGCCCATATACCGGAAATCTGCGTATCACGAGAGTAAAATACAGAGGACTGGGACGATACATAAAAGACCACATGGATTTGAAAAAATTTGGACATGCCACAAATCTTGACTGTTCGGTTTCGAATGGACAAACATGGCTTTGGACAGGCAGTGATTGTAAAGGGAATGATGTGTCAAGAGCAATTTCTGGATTTCGTTATCAAAAAAATAAAACACTTCGAAAACACGGAACAATTCATTACAAAATTCCAGATGCTAAAAGTAAAAAGTATATGACGAATGTATATCCGGCAATCAATCAAAATAGTACGCAGATGGCGGTTCGTTATACTTATGGCGGCAAGCAGTATTATCAGATTTATAATCTTGCAAAGGGACGATTTATAAATCCAAGAAATCCAGTGAAAAGGATCTGTTTGTCTGCTACCAGCGGGGATTTCCAGGGATTTGACCTGTACGGAACTTCAATCTATACAATCGAAGGCAGTCCGAGAAAGTCATTTCTCCTTGGTTATGACCGTTCCAGACGCTATCAGCCGACAAAAATCCGCCGCTATAATTATGCGGTAAGAAGCAAAAAAACAATAACAGTTCGTGGTGCAAAAACATTATCTTTCCGCGAACCGGAGGGAATAAAAGTGCTGGCTGGCGGACAGATTTACATGATGTATGTATCCAATACACTCACAAATCAGTCTTGTAATATCTATCGGGTGAAAAGGAAGATTTGAATTTGCCCCAGGCAAGGGGGAGCTGTCTTTGGCTGTCTGTGCAAATTTAACTTGGGAATTGTCTTTGCTTGATTATGTAGATTCAAAATTTCATGAAAAATAATATAACAGGGGCTGAGGGTTCGTCTGTTTGTTTCAAAACCCGGCAAATCAGAAAAAAAGGTAGCAATTCCCCTTAGTTTGCGATAAAATAGAAACGGGCTTTTGTAATTAAAAATAATTAGAAATGGTGCCTTAATATAATTAAAAATAAGTAGGAGAAAGGATTGCTATATCATGACAATTCGAGAGATTTATAAGAACAGTGAACAATTTTTAAATAAAGAAGTGAAGCTTGGCGGATGGATTCGCAGCATCCGGGGTTCAAAACATTTTGGATTTCTTGTGCTTCATGATGGAACATTTTTTAAACCAATTCAGGTTGTATATGAGGAGAAACTTGAGAATTTTCAGGAGATTTCCAAGATGAATGTTGGAGCGGCGGTGATCGTAGAGGGAACGCTAGTTCCAACTCCGCAGGCAAAGCAGCCATTTGAGATTCAGGCAGCTACCGTTACTTTAGAGGGAGCTTCTGCACCAGATTATCCACTGCAGAAGAAACGTCACAGCTTAGAATATTTAAGAACAATTTCTCATCTTCGTCCAAGAACAAATACATTCCAGGCAGTGTTCCGTATCCGTTCTATGGCAGCGTATGCGATTCACCAGTTTTTTCAGGAGAGGGGATTTGTTTATGTTCATACACCGCTCATTACAGCAAGTGACTGTGAAGGAGCGGGAGAAATGTTCCAGGTTACAACTCTTGATTTAAATAATATTCCAAAAGATAAAGAAGGAAATGTTGATTTTGCACAGGACTTCTTTAACAAACCAACGAATCTGACAGTAAGTGGCCAGCTCAATGCAGAAACATTTGCACAGGCATTCCGCAATACCTACACATTTGGACCAACTTTCCGCGCGGAGAATTCTAATACTGCCCGTCATGCAGCAGAATTCTGGATGATTGAGCCGGAGATGGCATTTGCAGACTTAAAAGATGACATGGAAGTGGCAGAAGCAATGCTTAAATATGTTATTTCCTACGTTATGGAGAATGCGCCGGAAGAAATGGATTTCTTAAACCAGTTTGTAGATAAAGGATTAAAAGACAGGCTGAATCATGTGTTGAATTCTGAATTTGGTCATGTAACGTATACAGAAGCTGTAGAAATCCTTGAAAAACATAACGATAAATTTGAATATAAGGTATCCTGGGGTACAGATTTACAGACAGAACATGAACGTTACCTCACAGAAGAAGTATTCAAACGTCCTGTATTTGTAACCGATTATCCAAAGGAAATCAAGGCTTTCTACATGAAGCTTAACCCAGACGGAAAGACCGTAGCAGCAATGGACTGCCTCGTGCCAGGTATCGGAGAAATCATCGGCGGCAGCCAGAGAGAAGATGATTATGAAATGCTTAAAAAACGTATGGAAGAAGTTGGATTGGACGAAGAAAAATATCAGTTTTACTTAGATCTTCGTAAATACGGTTCCACACATCACTCAGGATTCGGACTTGGATTCGAGAGATGCGTCATGTATCTGACAGGAATCTCTAATATCAGAGATGCGATTCCATTCCCAAGAACAGTGAATAATTGTGAATTGTAATTTGCCGCAGGCAAAGTAGATGCCATCTGGAAATAAAAGAATCTATATTTGTGACTTTAGTTGCAGAGTGTTGAATACTCGCTCTACTCGCTCGTATCCAACACTTACTCCGAGACCACAAATATAGATTCTTTTATTTCCAGATAGATGTGCTTTGGCTGGAGAGGCAAAATCAGAATTTGTGTTGTAGGATTGAACTACACAGGAGATGTGGGTGCGTCTGTTTATTTCTCCAACCTTACAAATCAAACTTTTCGTGCAAGAATTTATCTCAAAGAACTAGATAAAGCAGTTTGTAAAATATCTAAATTGTTATATAATAAATGAAGTTGAAAAAATAGAGAATTTATGAAGACTGGGGGAACTTTTTATGCCAAAGTGGCTTGATTTAAATGAAGTTGATGATGATGAGATTCTTTTGAAGAAGAATCGGATGAGCAGAAGTCTTGTTCTTGATACGCCGGAGGTTGCAGATGCGGCTGAGGAAGATTTCCTTGATACGATGGAGCCGGCGAAGAAGAGTATGACAATATTTTTTATGATTGATGTATCAGGCAGTATGAAAGGAACGAAAATCGGTTCGTTAAATAGTACGATGGAAGAATTATTGCCATCACTGATTGGTGTTGGAGAAGCTTCTACGGATGTGAAAATTGCGATTATGAAGTTTTCTACGGATGTAGAGTGGGTGACTCCGGAACCGGTAAAGATTGAGGAGTATCAGTACTGGAATCGTTTGGAGGCAGATGGCCTTACCTTTATGGGGGATGCGTTTATGGAGCTTTCTAAGAAGCTTTCCCGTAGCACATTTTTAAGTTCACCATCGCTTTCTTTTGCGCCGGTTATTTTCCTGTTATCAGATGGTTCTCCGAATGATGACTGGAAGAAGGGCCTGGATACATTAAAGCAGAATAAATGGTTCCAGCATGGGTTAAAGATTGCGCTTGGTATCGGTTCTAAGGTAAATATGGATGTGCTTCGTGCATTTACCGGGAATGATGAACTTGCAGTTCAGGCAAAGAATGCAGATCAGCTTAGAGAACTGATTAAGCTTCTTGCAGTGACTTCTTCCCAGATTGGAAGCCGTAGTCTTGCACTCGTAGATTCAAATGGCAGACAGCCAGCGGCCGAGACCGTGGCACAGGCAAAGCAGCAGGTACTTGTGGAGGAGATTCGCACAGGAGCGAAGGATATTCTTGGTGAAGCAGTTGACCTTGGTGCTGTGAATTACGATGAGGGATGGTAGAATATAAAGGATGGTAGAACATAGATGAGAGAGTTAAAGATTGGAGAGAGGATTCCAATAGAGGCAGGCGGCGAGGCGGTTGTCTCCAGAGAGCTTGGACGAGGTGGGCAGGGTATTGTTTATCTTGTCCGTTATAATGGCAGGGAGTATGCGCTTAAATGGTATTTTATCAGCCGTATTAAAAATCCGGAGGCATTTCGCAATAATCTTCGAAAGAATATTGAGGATGGTGCGCCGGAGGGTGGCAAGCAGTTTATCTGGCCGTTATTTTTAACAGAGACAAAGAAAAATGGTGCATTTGGGTATCTGATGCGGCTTGCTCCGTCAGGATATGAATCATTTACTGATATTTATAATGGATACCGCTGGGAGAAACCGAGAGTGAAGGGGCAGCCGGCGAGAAAGATTAAGGTGAAGTTCGCTTCTCTTGATGTGATGCTCACAGCGGCCATTAATATTGTTAAGGCCTTCCGTGCCCTGCATTTATCAGGAAAAAGTTATCAGGATTTAAATGATGGCGGTTTCTTTATTGATACGAGAAGCGGCGATGTGTTAGTTTGTGATTGCGATAACGTAGCAGCAGATGGTGATAACTTCGGAATTGGCGGTATGCCAGGTTTTATGGCACCGGAAGTTGTTCGAGGTATTGCAAAGCCGGATGTGCTGACAGACAGATATTCACTGGCAGTTGTTTTATTTAAGCTTTTCTTCCGTGGGGATCCATTAGAAGGAAGTAAGGTACTTCAGTGTGTCGTTATGACTGAGGAAAATGACCTGATTCATTATGGAAAAGATCCGGTATTTATTTATGATCCGAATAATGCATCAAACCGTCCGGTTAATGGGGTACACGATAATGTTATCAAGCTGTGGAAGATTTACCCGGACTTTATCAGAGAGGCATTTACCCTTTCCTTTACTTATGGAATTCAGGAGCCAAATGCCCGGATTATCGAAAAGAGCTGGATTCAGATGCTCATTCAGCTAAAGCTGGATATTATTCACTGTAGCTGTGGAAAGACCGCATTTTCTTCTGCATTTGAAAAGACAGGAGAACATACATTACGTTGCCGTAATTGTGGAAGTACCATTTACACAATGGGTGTGAAAGACTATGAACTTCCACTGAATCTTGGCGCAAAGTTATACAAATGCCTGACAAAGAAAAATAGTGATGATTTTGAATCTGTTACGGGAATGGTCATTGAAAACCGTTTAAAGAAAGGCTTATTTGGCATTAAAAATATGTCCGGTGATGTCTGGAAAGCGAAGTTCCCGGATAACTCTGTCAGAGAAGTTGGACCGGGAAAAGGTGTTCCAATCTGGAAAGGATTAGAGATTGACTTTGGAGATAATCTGATTGCAAAGATTCTCCTGTAGGTAGGAGGATAGAATGAGTAATTTTAATAAAAATGGCTGGGTTTCCCTCGCGCAGATCTGTGAAGAAAGGCAGCTTGTGATTGATGCGGAAACCGGGAAAAAGGTTTTAAGGCCAGCATATTTTTCTTCGATGAATGCCATGATAGAAGGTGCATTTCAGTTTGCGAGGTTTTTTGAGGAGATTCATCAAAAAGGGAAGGTGTATTGTAGCATTTCTCCAGATGTATTTTATTTTAACCTGAAAAATGGAGCGTTTCATTTTGAGGGGGAAGAATTTCTTGGAGAGGCATATGTGCAGGAACCAGATGCCGCTGAAATAGAATTTACAGAATTTCTTGCCCCAGAATTGGCAGAGGCATTAGCAGAAGAGCAGGAAAAATTATTATCTGAAACAGAAGAACAGGAAACACTCGAAACTTTTAAAGAATGCTATTCTTTAGAGACAGACCGCTATTTTATGGCAGTATATTTATTTGAATATTTCTTCCACACAGGTTCTCCATTTGAAGGGAAAAAGATGGTGAACCGCTGTTTTCTTTCCCCAGAGGAAAAAGAACTTTTCCGGGCGAGAGAAGGACGCTTCTGCATGGAGCCGGGTGAGGAAGAAAATATTCCAGTAAAAGGCATTCAGGACAAGCTGATTCAGTACTGGAACGAGTATCCGGAGATTTTGCAGAAAATGTTCCAGAAGGCATTTCTTGATGGGGGAAGGCTTAGAGAACTTCGTCCGACAGAGGTGGACTGGAAGCAGCTCCTTGTTCGTATGGCAATGGACTACAAGTCCTGTCACTGTGGTTTTCACGGATTTTGTTATCGATTGCTTCCGAAGGAAAATGGAACATTTGCCTGTCCAAAGTGTGGAAAGATTTACTACCCACTGACCAATGGAATGGACAGGATTCTTCTTGCAGAAGGAGAAAAACTTTACGAATGCCAGACAGGAAGAAATCCGATGGATAAAGATACGGTTACAGGTCTGATCGTGGAGAATCGTCAGAAAAAGGGCTTGTATGGTATTAAAAATGTAAGTCAGGGCGTGTGGAGAGGATTTTATCCTGACGGAAAAATAAAGGATATTCCGAATGGACAGGGAATTCCTATCTGGAATGGAATGTCTGTCCGATTTGAATTGGGTGAAGAATGGAATCTCCGTCTGATGCAGCAGGTGGAGGAGAGAAAGGAAGATGAGGATGAGCAGACAGTTTGATGAAAATATAGAGGCAATTGACCCGTTAGAGACAATGCCACCTGCCAAGAAAAGTATGGTCATTTTTTTTCTGGTAGATACTTCAAAAAGTATGGAAGGTTCAAAGCTTGAATCATTAAATCGTGTTATGGGAGACATTTTACCGGAATTAATCGGTGTTGGCGAGGCAGGAACCGATGTAAAAGTTGCCGTAATGTCATTTTCTTCTGGATGTGAGTGGATTACACCAGAACCAGTATTGATTGAAGAATATCAGAGATGGGAGAACTTAAGAGCAGATGGCGTAACAGATTTGGGAGATGCCTGTGAAGAACTTTGCCAGAAGCTTTCAAGAAACAGCTTTTTAAGAGCGCCATCCCTCTCTTATGCGCCAGTCATTTTCCTTATGACAGACGGTTATCCAACTGATAACTATAAAAAAGGTTTCGAGATGCTGAAGAAGAACCGCTGGTTCCAGTATGGCCTAAAAATCGCACTGGCAATCGGTTCTAACGTAGATTTAGATGTGCTTCGCGAATTTACTGATGATGAGGAACTGGTACTTCAGGCATGCGGTGCAGAAATGCTGAAAAAGCTTGTTCGTGAAATTGCGGTTACTTCTTCTAAGATCGGAAGCACGAGCATGACACTTACCGATGCGACCGGTGAGCGTTCTCTTGCAGAAGTAGCAGGCGCTAAAAAAGAGCAGATGGTGGAGGCAGTTCAGGAAATGAAACAGGACATTTTAGGACTGGATGATCTCACTGACCTTGACGATATGGATATTGAATTTGATGAGGGATGGTAGAATGTTTCAGGGAGTACATTCTACAGTAATCGGAGACAGCCATATTAGAAAAGGTATTGTCTGTCAGGACAGTTCAGGAACGGTAGTCACTGACAAGTTTGCGATTGCTGTTGTGGCAGATGGGCATGGCAGCGCCAAGCATTTCCGCAGCGATGTAGGTTCAAGGATTGCTGTAAAGATTACGACAAAGTTATTGAAAAATTATATGAACCGTCCAGACTTTAAGGAGCAGTTTTTTAAACATCCCGAATTTATTCTGGCACAGATGGAAAAGCAGATTCTTATGAAATGGAGAGAGGCCGTAGAGGAATATCATTTAGAAAATCCATTGACCGAGGAAGAAGAGAATAAGATTCCGGAAAAGGCAAAAGGAAGACTTAGAACTGCAGTCATTTACGGAAGTACCGTACTGGCAGCCGTTTTGACAAAAGATTTTTCCTATGGAATGATTCTTGGCGATGGTGGATTTGTTGTACTCGGAGGAGATAAAGAACTGTATATTCCGCTCGAGGACAAAAATTCCCATGCAAACTACACCTCTTCCCTCTGCAATACCGATGCGATTCATTTCTTTGAACACTGGTATACCACAGAAACAGTAAAAGCATTATTCGTATCCACAGACGGGTTATTCAAATCATTTGCAAGCGAAGAAGACTTTTTGAAATATCATGGATTGCTTTCTCACATGTTTCATGATACGGAAAAAATGCAAAAAAGTTTAAAGCGGAATTTTGAAAAAAGGACAAGAGAAGGCAGCGGTGACGATATATCCATTGCTTTCGTTTATCAGGAAGGAGAGGAAGCAGAATGAAAAAAGAAGCAAGCGTAATTCTGGCAAAATGTGCTCAGGATAAGCTTTACGGAATCCGAATTGAAAAAAGAGATAATGACTGGGTTCGTACCTGGGCATTTAAATTAAAAGAAGAAACAGCAGAAAAAGAAGGCTTCGATAAAATCAACTTTACCGGAAGTTTCTACACTGACGAAGAATATCCAGGCTGCCCTTACTGCGGCGCAAAGAAATGTTTTGTCTGCGGAAACTGCGGTAAGGTAAGCTGTTATGACGGCTCCGATAAGGTAGTTTGTAACTGGTGCGGTTCGAATGGAACTGCGGCAGATGATGATGGCAAACTCGATGTTTCTGGAGGCGGCTTCTAAAATAGGAATTTGCCGCAGGCAAAAGCAAAACAGACGCTCTCAAAGTGAGAAGATATCCTATATTTGTGACTCTATCACTGCGGGTTGAATATTCGCCTAAGGGCTCGCATTCAATCCTCGCTCTAAGACCACAAATATAGGATATCTTCTCGCTTTGAGGGCTGTCTTTGGCTGGCGTTGGGAAATTAAAAATTAAGCTGTAGGCCTCAATTGATGATATATTCCAAATACAACTTTTGAGTAAGCAGAATACGACAGTTTGAATGCCCTTTGTCCTTCTGAACTGTCAAAGACAGGAAACTAAGGAATATGCTATGCCAATCTGTGGCCTGGGAGCAAGTGTTGGATACGAGCGCGTAAGCGAGCATTCAACACGCCGCGACGAAAGTCACAGATTGGTATAGCATATTCCTTAGTTTCCGTCTGTTTTAACAAAAAAAGAAAGGAGGCAAAAATGTCATTATTCAAAAGAAAACCCTGGACTGGAAAGACCGAGCTTCTCTTTTCCGATAAAGCATTGACAGCGTTGATTCTGCCTTTGTTTCTGGAGCAGCTTCTAAGTGTCTTTGTCGGCCTTTCCGATTCAATTATGGTAGCGCAGGTTGGTGAAGCGGCGGTGTCCGCAGTTTCACTGGTTGATTCAATTGCCATCCTGCTTATCAATATTTTTAATGCACTGGCAACAGGAGGAGCTGTTGTTTCGGGACAATATCTTGGTGCCAAAGATAAGAAAAAGGCTGCCTATGCCGGAAGACAGATGATGCAGTTTATGGTGTGGATGTCTATAGCCATTATGTTACTTATCTATCTTGGTAAATATTTTATTTTACATACAGTTTTTGGCTCGATCGAGGCAGATGTTATGGCGAATTGTAATACATATTTGCTGATATCTGCAGCTTCGATTCCTTTTCTTGGAGTGTATTGCGGTGGAGCGGCTCTGTTTCGTGCAATGGGAAATTCAAAAACTTCGATGTATGTTTCCTGTATTATGAATGTGATTAACGTAAGTGGAAATGCTATCCTCGTATTTGGCTTTCATAGAGGGGTAGAAGGTGTTGCGATACCAACATTATTATCCCGTGTGGTAGCTGCATTTTTGATGGTATGGCTTTTACATGATGAGAAGCATATACTTACATTGAAGGGAATGAATCTGTTTAAATTTGACGGGAAAATGATTCGAAAAATCCTTCATATTGGCGTGCCAAATGGCATAGAAAATAGTATGTTTCAGCTTGGGAAAATCCTTCTTTTAAGCTTGATCTCCACGTTTGGAACGGCATCTATCGCAGCGAATGCCGTAAGTAATTCGCTGGCATATTTTGAAATCCTGCCAGGAATGGCATTGGGGCTTGCAACTGTGACAGTAATCAGCCGATGTGTCGGTGCGGGAGATTATCCACAGGCAGAATACTTTGCGAAACGTCTGTTAAAATTCACCTACACTTGTATGTGGATTACCTGCATCGTTATGATGCTCTTGTTACCATTTATGTTGAAAATCTATAATTTATCTCCCGAAACAAGCGGTTATGCAACGCAGATTATGATACTCCACAGTATCATGGCAATGATATTCTGGCCGGCTGCATTTGCCCTGCCAAATGTATTTCGTGCCGCAAATGATGTCCGTTTTACGATGGTTGTCGGCGTAACTTCTATGTGGCTGTTCCGTATTGCCTGTGCCTTTATTTTTGGAAAATATATGGGATTTGGCGTATTTGGCGCATGGATTGCGATGGTACTTGACTGGGTGGTCAGAGCGATATTCTATGTGATTCATTATCGATGTGGAAAATGGAAAGAAAAATCGTTATAGAAATGGCAAATGTGAAATTTTTATGTTAGAATTGTATTTCTAGGAGTTGTTTGGTATAATTTAGCATAAATAAAATAAGTGTAGTAATACATATTTTAGAAAGAGATTAAATCTTTTTCTGAAAAAATTGGGAGACTTAAGTTATGAAAGAGACAATGAAAGACATTATTTTAAACGCTTCCGCCGATATGACGGAAAGCTGCCATAAAACTGATTTTATCGTATCAAGAGGGGAGAGATGCCTTCCTGACCGTTCCTGTATTATTCGTATTTTAAAGGATTTAAAGAGAGTAATGTTTCCGGGATATTTTGGTGAGGAGAATATTGCACTCATTTCACCACAGTATTTTATCGGTGACCGTCTGACAGATATTTATGGTAAGTTAAAACCGCAGATTGAGATTTCTTTGTATTATAGAGATTATGAAAAGTATACAGAGGAAGAGATCAGTGAGCGGGCAGAAGAAGTCTGTGAGGAATTTTTTAAGAGGCTTCCATATGTACAGCAGATGCTTTTAAAAGATGTGCAGGCTGGATTTGACGGCGACCCTGCTGCAAAGAGCAGAGAGGATGTTGTTATTTCTTATCCGGGACTGTTTGCTATTTTTGTTTATAGAATCGCTCATGAGCTGTATACACAGGATGTGCCATTCCTTCCTCGAATTATGACGGAATATGCACATAGCCGTACAGGAATCGATATTAACTCTGGCGCAAAGATTGGGGAATATTTCTTTATTGACCATGGAACTGGTGTTGTAATTGGTGAGACAACAGAGATTGGTAATAATGTGAAGTTATATCAGGGAGTAACTTTAGGTGCGCTTTCTACAAGAAGTGGACAGAAGTTAAAGGGTAAGAAGAGACATCCGACGATCAAAGATAACGTTACGGTATATTCTGGAGCCAGTATTCTTGGTGGAGAGACAGAAATCGGTGAGGGTGTTATCGTAGCAGGTGGAGCATTTGTAACGAAGTCTGTTCCGGCACATACAAAGGTAATCGTAAAGAATCCGGAAATCAAGATTAAAGATTCTGATAAGAAGATTGAGCTTCAGACAACGGAGAACAAGGAAGGAATATGGGAGATTTAACAAAAGGGATTTCTTAACGAGAGTTTTGTTTCATTAGCATAACATAATCAGATATTTTATCTGCGGCGTTGCAATATGCCGCAGATTGCATTGCTAGAGCATTTTTCAAACACGCTCTAAAGTAGAGCATTATTATTAATGTTCAGATTTTAAATTGATAGATGAAAGGAGCATCATCATAATATGAATAAAAAGTTTGTCGTTCACGCAAGAGTATTAAAAGCAATGTCTGATGAGAACAGACTTCGTATTCTTGATTTACTTCGTGAAAGGGAATATAATGCCAGCGAACTTTTAGACGAAATGGACTTTGGACAGTCCACACTGTCACACCACATGAGAATTTTACTGCAGGCAGGAGCAGTAAAGGCACGAAAGAATGGAAAATGGACATATTATAGCCTGAATAAAGAGATATTTTCCACTGTTTCAGAATGGATTGCAGAATACGGAGAATAAATATTTTGCATTTTTTATGAATTTTTATTCATTTCATATTGACAAAAAGCACTTTATACAGTAAAATATTAGACGTTGTAGCAATACAATGAATGCCCAGATAGCTCAGTTGGTAGAGCAGAGGACTGAAAATCCTCGTGTCACTGGTTCGATTCCGGTTCTGGGCATTTTTTTATTGCTTGTTTATGAAAAAGCTGATGAAGCTCGATAATGGATAATATATATAAGAACTGTTCCGTGTCATTGCACTCTTAATGCTCAGCCGCATTAAGAGCTTGCTCTAAAGTCACAGTTCTTATATATATTATCTGTTATCGAGCTTCTGTTTTCTCAAAAAAGGCAATAAAGAATGCCAGAAGGAATCAAATTTAATAATATGAGTCACAGCAATTGAGGTTAATATTCACAGCATCTAGCTTGTGAAGTGGCAAACATGGAATGTTCAATACACAGAAAACCTGAAAATCCTCATATATCACAAATGTGCCTTAGAGCAAGTTCAAATTGCGGTTGAGCAGTTTGGACGCAGTGATACGAAGCATTTGTGATATATGAGGATTTTCAGGTTTTCGTCTGTCCCCAATGCCACATTTTTTCCCACCTCACAGACAAACATTTTGCTTTTTTTGTTCATAATATTAGGCTATAATAATTATGAGAAAGTTTGTCTATGTAATTAAATGATAATCGCAGATTGTTGCAGATAAATATAGAGTCGGATAGAAGATTATTGGGGGAAGTATATGATTAAGATTACGAAGGAAAATATTATTCCGTATTTAAAAGCGCATATGCCAGATTTTGATGATTCTCTTCCTGTGCAGATCAGTATGGTTGGAGAGGGAACAGAGGAAGAGGACGGAGACGGCTATGTGAATTACATTTACAGGGTGCAGACACCGAAGGAATCTCTGGTGCTGAAGCAAGGAACAGAAATCAGCAGGGTAAGCCAGCAGAAAATCGCAACATACCGCAATCGTCTTGAATACAATAGTATGCGTATTTTCTATGCGATTACACCGGAATATGTGCCATATCTTAAGTTTCAGGACAGGGAAAATAATATCTTTGTGATGGAAGATGTATCTGATTTAAAGGTAGTGCGTTTTCAGTTAAATAAGAATAAGATGTTCCCGGAACTTGGCCGTCAGTGTGGCGAATTTATGGCAAAGACGGAATTTTGCACATCAGAATATTATCTGTCCCGTGAACAGTATCGTGGATTGCAAAAGCATTTTGAAAATACTGAGCTTCGAAAGATTATGGAAGATCAGATGTTTTTAGATTGTTTTGGTTGTGACATTGATTACTCTTTAGGGAAGAACTTTGCAGATTTTGCAGATCAGTTCAGTAAAGATTCCAGATACCGCACAGAGCTTTATAAGCTCCGCCGTAAGTTTATGAGCCATGCAGATGGATTGATTCATGCCGATTTACACACATCAAATATTATGGCATCAAGAGACAAGATGAAAGTGATTGATATGGAATTTGCTTTCATGGGACCATTTGGTTACGATCTCGGTTATCTGGTTGGCAACCTCATTTCTCAGTACTGTGCAGCCTGTTTTAAACGCTTCCCGTCCGAGCAGAGTAGAAAGCAATTTAAAGCATATCTGTTAGCAACGATTAAGTCATTAATCGAAATATATATGAAGACATTTACCTTATGTTGGGAAAAGAGTGTAAAAGAAAGGTACCGTGGACAGCAGGGACTTTTACAGAGCATCTTGCAGGAAGTCATGGAAGATGTACCAGGATACGCCAGCATGGTAAACTGGTTCCGCTCCGTAAGTGAGATACCATATCCAGACTTTGATATAATCGAAGATAAAGATGCCAAACGTAATGCAACTGTACTGTCACTCATGATAGACTGGGGAATTATGTTTGGAAGATATAAGTATCAAAGTGCAGATGATTTAATCGAGACAATTATAGGAATTGAAGAAGAGTTTAGAAAGTCATTGTAAGAGATAGATTGAATCAATTTTGAACAGAGAATTTTTTACACAGTTTAGAGCGTGTATGAAAAATCATTCCTACAACCTGCACGCCTTAATTTACGGTATATTTTGCCTTCATTCAGTTGCCGTAGCCCGCTACGCCGCCTTCATTCAGGCGAAATCTCCCGCAAATTGCGACGCACATCTTGCAGAAAGCATTTTTCAAATACGTTCTAGAAGAAGTCGGTTATATAGCTGGCTTCTTTTTTTATTGGAAAAAATAATCATTAACCTGAAGTGATTTATCTTGAAAACGTGGAAGAAGATATGTATTATAAAAAGTAATACTACATTAAAGAAAGCAAAAAAGTAAAACGAAAAGAGGTCTATCATGAAAAAAATATTACTGGTTATGGCAGTGACAGTAGCTTTGTCATTAAATGCTTGTACTTTTACAGACCAGTCAGAAACAAGTAATGTGGTTGATGAGTCTGTTTCTGTTGACCAGGGAGGACAGGTCATAAGAGTTGATATTCCTAATGGAGATGGTACGTTTACTACGTTAGAAGGAGAAGAAGCACAAAAATGGTATGATAAAGCAGGTGAAGAAGATCAACAGGAAGCTGCCAAAGAAGCTTCAACGCAATCAATAGAAGATGTTAAATAATACATCCAGATTAAAGGAGCGAGGCAATGAAAAAGAAGATATTTTTAGTATTTATTTTATTTTTAACATGGCTTAATTACTTACTATCTTATGAATATGTAAAAATTATGATGGATACGGCGGATGGTTCTAAAGTTAGTAATACAATGGTGTTGTTGATCTTTCCTATAATGTGGAATTATGGAGCAGCTATTATAAAAATTATTAGTTCTATCGTATTGATCATCATCACCTTGATTTATCAAACTAATGAATATGTTGATATAAGAAAAATTTGTTATTCTTCTGATGATTCGCTGCTATGGAAGATTGTAAGTATTTTGTTTTATATTGCAATAGTATTGTTTGCTGCGTATATTCTATGGTCAAATGTTAAATATAGTTTCTTTGGTATAACGTGGTTCTTATCAAGTATCCTGTTGGCAAGTTCTTATTTTGTATGGATTAAAAATTTATCATTTCGTTTACAAGATAGCTAATTACCAGTAAGTAAAAAAACGGAGATGTTGCAGTATGTTATTATAATGCAACATCTCCAAATTTAA
>NZ_ACEP01000173.1 GCF_000173975.1 Anaerobutyricum hallii DSM 3353 | reverse complement strand
ATATCGGGCAACATTTTTATGCCGCCAATCGTTGCTTTTCATGAAATTCCATTGGTGTTAAGACTCCAAGTCCTCTCTGTGGCCGGTCGTTTGTATAGTAATCTATATATTCTGTGATTGCTTTCTCTAATTCTTCTCTGCTCTCAAATTTCTTCCCATAATACATTTCCCGTTTCAAGATCCCCCAAAAGCCTTCCATTACTCCGTTATCTGTACAGTGGGCTACCCTCGACATACTCTGTACCATTCCTGCTTCTTCCAATTTCTGATGAAATCTTCGGGAGGTATACTGATATCCTCTGTCACTGTGAAAAATAGGATGGGCTCCTGGATTTGCCTTTACTGCTTTATCAAAAGTTTCAAATACCAGCGCATTATTATTACTATCCCCAATAACATATGCAACAGGCCGTCTATCACATAAGTCTAATATAGCGCTTAAATATACTTTATGCACACTGTCTAAGGTATTTCCATACTTGAATTCCGTTACATCGGTAACCCATTTCTCATTAAGGTGTTCCGCCTTAAATTCTCTATTAAGAATGTTTTCTGCAATAAATGCTGGGTTGTTTGATGCTCTGGTACAGCCATTATACCGGCTCTTTAAGTTGGACC
>NZ_ACEP01000174.1 GCF_000173975.1 Anaerobutyricum hallii DSM 3353 | reverse complement strand
GGGAAGCACCCACCTCTATAGGACGCCACTGAAAAACTAATTTTACATGCAATATATAGTATTGTAAAATCAACAAACATACTTTATTTTGTATTGATTTACACGTAAAAAGGACTTTTTCAGTGACATCCTATAGGTGGGGGAGGATGTCACAATTGCCATTTTCTCTATATAACTCAAAAATTGAGATTGCTTATAGTTTATCTCTCAAAACACAACTTCACCAACCAAAGACAGCCCACAGAAAATGAAATAATCCTTATTTCATTCTCTGTGGTCGTTTCTTATAACACATGATCTATGGTTGCTACTTTTTCCCAACCAAAGCACAGCTCTCAGTAAATAAAAGAAACTATATTTGTGGCCTCGGAGCAAGGTTTGAATACGAGAGTGTAGAAGCGAGTATTCAAACCGCCGCGACTAAAGTCACAAATATAGTTTCTTTTATTTACTGAGAGCGTCTCCTTTGCTGCGCAAAACAAATCCCTAAGCTTTTTTTATGAATTTATTTCCACATTTTGGACAGGTAATCTCCACCTTTCCCTTTCCTTTTGGAACTCGGAGTTTCTGCTTGCAAACTGGGCATTTGAAGAAGCGAAATAACTTGGCCTCTGCCTGTTCCTCACGCTTTTCAATAATATTCTCACACAATGGACGAGCCAGCTTAAGGAAGCATTCATTTTCATGCGCTCTTCTTTCATGGTTGCGTGAAAATACCCGAAAAATGCAGCCTAACAGCGGAAGATAACTAATTAAATTAAAGTTATTTACTGCCTGCGACGGCCACATGCCTGTAACCAGATTCAGGATAACACTAATGAACAGCAAGAAGCTGGACATTCCATCAAAACCGTATATTTCATCAAAAAAACTTCCTAACCGTTTCATCCCCAACAATCTCCTTTTGTCTATTGAATCAGTGAAAAGAATCCGGCACTTAATGTCATCATAATGACTCCGGCAAGTAAAACTCCGCACATAGCTGCGAGTACGCTTGATTTAAAGTTCATCTTTAAGAAACTTGCTGCCAGTGTTCCTGTCCATGCTCCAGTTCCCGGAAGTGGAATTCCTACAAATAAAAGTAATGCAACAAAGAGTCCTCTCCCTGCAGTTGCCTGTAACTTTTC
The DNA here is from genome assembly GCF_000173975.1 of Anaerobutyricum hallii DSM 3353. Lineage (GTDB taxonomy): Bacteria > Bacillota > Clostridia > Lachnospirales > Lachnospiraceae > Anaerobutyricum > Anaerobutyricum hallii. The sequence continues at coordinate 31,552 of NZ_ACEP01000174.1, read as the reverse complement.
TCCGCCTTTTTCGCCTTTTGCTGTGCACCAGCGGCAGAACTTACCGATTATACTTGGCATATTGCTTCCGATTTCGAGTACCTTTCTTGCAAATAAATAGATAACTGGTACTGGAAGCATATTTCCTATGATTGCAATGACATAAGAAGGAATCAGTGGAAGTCCTACTGCCTGTGAATAAGGAATCGCTGCTCTTAGTTCTGCAATCGGAACCATAGAAATTAAAAATACTGTTAAATAATGTTTGATCATCTTATCTTCCTTTTTTATTTTTTTACTATTCCAAATCATACAATTACAGACAAACTATTTTTCTTTTTAACCCAACGGTATTTTGAAAATTAGTAGTTCGGATAGTTATATCCAAAATTGCCTCACTTTTAAGATTTTGAATGATTTCACGAATAGCATCATCAGACTTTATGATTTATATATCTGACAGAGATTTGCAATGTTTCGCTCCAAATAATACTACACATTATTCGTCCCGTCAATTACAGTAGTTTACGAATTATGTCGGTATTGGAGCTTTATTTTATACATACATTACAATTTATATTATTTTTTCAACAAAGAATGCTTCATCACCTGAATAAATTCTTTATTATTTTTTGTCCGTTTGAAGAAGTTAAGTATCTGCTCCATATTTTCTTCTGCGCGGTTTCCGGACATTTCTCTGTGAAGGGCGTATACAATTTCCTGTTCTTCTTTGGATAAGAGAAGGTCTTCTCGTCTTGTTCCAGAACGCTGGATATTGATTGCCGGGAAAATTCTCTTTTCTGCCAGTTTACGGTCTAATACAAGCTCCATGTTACCGGTTCCTTTAAATTCTTCGAATACAACGTCATCCATCTTGCTTCCAGTCTCAACAAGTGCGGTTGCAAGGATAGTAAGACTTCCGCCTTCGCGCATATTTCTTGCTGCTCCGAAGAATTTCTTTGGCATATAGAGCGCTGCCGGATCAAGACCACCGGAAAGTGTTCTTCCACTTGGAGGTACAAGAAGATTATATGCTCTTGCTAATCGTGTAATACTGTCTAATAAAATAACGACATCCTGTTTATGTTCTACAAGACGTTTTGCACGTTCTAATACCATTTCAGATACTCTTTTGTGATGCTCTGGAAGTTCATCAAATGTGGAATAAATGACTTCTGCATTTGGTCCCTCAATGGATTCTCTGATGTCTGTTACTTCTTCCGGGCGCTCATCAATAAGAAGAACGATAACTTTCATATTTGGTCTTGTTGCTGTGATGCTTCTCGCAATCTGCTTTAATAACGTAGTCTTTCCTGTCTTTGGCTGAGAAACGATCATTCCTCGCTGTCCCTTTCCGATCGGAGAAAGGAGATCAACCATACGCATGGAAAGCGGTGCATTTTCCGTTTCAAGACTTATTCTCTCATTCGGAAAAATCGGTGTTAAATCTTCAAAGTTCTTTCTTTTTGCTGCGTCAAATGGTTTATATCCATTGACAGACTGTACATATAATAAGGCACTATACTTTTCATTTTGTGTTTTAATACGGATATTTCCTACTAAAATATCACCGGTCTTTAAATTGAAACGGCGAATCTGTGACGGAGAAACATATACATCATTCTCTCCTGGCAAATAATTCTCACAACGAATAAATCCATAGCCATCCGGCATTACTTCCAAAATACCGTTTGCCATATTTCCACTGTCTAAACTGGATAATTCGCTTTTCTTATTTTCTTTTCCTGCATTTTCATCATTCGCACTATTTACACTATTTCCATTTTCTCTGTCATTATGGTGATATACTTTTTCTTTTTTCTCTGATTCCTGCGGTTTTTGCTGTGTTTTTCTTATATTATCTTCTGATTTGCTATTCTCTTCTGTTTTGACTCTCTTTTCCGCTTTAGGTTCTCCTTCTGTTTTTATACCATTTTCTGATTTAGCGTTTTTCTCTGTTTTTATACCATTTTCTGATGTGGTATTTTTTTCTGATTTTATACTTTCTTCTGCCTTTGTCTGTATACTTTTATTTTCACTCGCTATAATCCGCTCTATTAACTGATTCTTTTTCAATGTACTTACCCCACGGATACCTTTTTCCTTCGCATATGCCTTCAATTGAAGGAGTGTCATTTCTTTAAAATTCATTCTTACCTCCTAAACATTTAAACATTTTCCTGTAAAGAACTTTATAATCAAATTTTGATATTCAAACGACCAAAGATTCCCACTTGATTTTCTTAATAACTTTTATATTCTTCTAAATATTTTATATTTTTTGTCGCAAAAAAGCTACTTGTTCCTATGCCGTTCTCTTTGTAAGGCCAATTTATCTTTATTATCACTAAATTCAGCATTTTCTCTACTCTGATAAAGCATGAAAGTCCTCTTTCTATGCATATATACAACTATCATTTTAAATCAATTGGGAAATCAAAAGATTGTAACTAAAAATATGATGTAAACTCGAAAAAAAATCTCTTCTTCGCATCAAATTATTAAGACGAATCAGAATTGTCTTTTCTATAATAGCACAAACTGGGAAGAAAACAACCTGTTTTTGAGAAATATTTGATTGCAGAATGCGAAAACCGATGCTAGAATATATTTTGGGAAAGGACGGAATTAATTATGACAAATAAAGAAAAAGCTTTAGAAATGCACAAACAATGGAACGGTAAACTTTCTGTAGAAGCCAAATGTCAGGTAGCTTCCGCAGAAGATCTCGCGATTGCTTATACACCTGGTGTTGCAGAACCTTGTCGTGCTATCGCAAAAAACCCAAAAGAAGCCTACACATACACAATCAAGTCAAATACCGTTGCCGTTGTATCAGACGGAAGCGCTGTACTTGGTCTTGGTAATATCGGTGCCCTTGCTGCCATGCCTGTTATGGAAGGAAAGGCTGCCCTTTTTAAAGAATTCGGCGGTGTGAATGCATTTCCTATCTGTTTAGACACACAGGATACAGAAGAAATCATTGAAACTGTTGTAAGAATCGCCCCTGCTTTTGGCGGTATTAACTTAGAAGATATTGCAGCTCCACGCTGTTTTGAAATAGAAGAACGTCTTGACAAGATGCTTGACATTCCTGTTTTCCATGATGATCAGCATGGTACAGCCATCGTTGTTCTTGCAGGAATTATCAACGCTCTTAAAGTTGTCGGCAAACAAAAAGAAGATTGTAAAGTAGTTGTTAACGGTGCCGGTTCTGCCGGAATCGCTATCGCAAAGATGCTTTTATCTTACGGATTTAAAGATCTTACGCTCTGTGACCGTCAGGGAATCTTATGCTCCGGCGACCCATCCTTAAACTGGATGCAGGAGAAAATGACACAGATTACCAATCTTTCTCATAAGACTGGGACTCTTGCAGATGCGATGAAAGGTGCCGATATTTTTGTTGGTGTATCCGCTCCTGGCATCATAAGCCAGGATATGGTCCGTTCTATGGCAAAGGATTCTATTTTATTTACTATGGCAAATCCAGACCCTGAAATCCTTCCTCACCTTGCAAAAGAAGCAGGGGCAAAGGTTGTTGGAACTGGTCGTTCTGACTTCCCAAATCAGGTAAATAACGTGCTTGTATTCCCTGGAATTTTCAAAGGTGCTTTAGAAGGCCACTCTACACATATCACTTCCGAGATGAAACTTGCCGCTGCTCATGCAATTGCTGGTCTTGTTCCTGCAGAAGAATTAAGTGATACAAACATTCTTCCACACGCATTTGACCCACAGATTGCTGACGTAGTCAGTGCCGCTGTCAAAGAATATATTGATTAATTTTTATGGAACGCTATTATAGTTACAGTCGCTTTATTAAAGAATATTTTGGAGAAAAACTCTATAAGATCTGCATAGATGGCGGTTTTACCTGTCCAAACCGTGATGGGACACTCGCAACTGGCGGATGTATCTTTTGCAGCGAAGGGGGAAGCGGAGAATTTACAGAGAACGCTTCCCTCTCTGTTTCCGAACAGATTCATCTTGGTAAGTCACAGACTTCCAGAAAATATCAGGGCGAACATTACATTGCTTACTTTCAGGCATTTACCAATACTTATGCCCCTGTAGACAGGCTTCGCGCCCTCTACGAGGAGGCGATCACTGCCCCAGAAATCGTTGCTTTATCCATTGGCACAAGACCCGACTGTATTACTCCGGAAATTTTAGATTTATTAGAAGAATTAAATAAAAGAAAACCTGTCTTTATCGAAATGGGATTACAGACCTCTCACGACAGTACGGCATCCTTTTTAAACCGGGCATATCCGACTGAAACATTTACGAAAACCTGTCATGCCCTCGCAGAGGCAGGTATCCGCGTGACCGCACACATTATTCTCGGTCTTCCCGGTGAAACTTTAGACATGGAACTCGACACAATCCGTTACCTAAATACACTCCCAGTAAGCGGCATCAAAATTTCCATGCTTTATGTACTGAAAAACACCGTACTTGCCAGTTACTACGAACAGCACCCATTTCATATTCTTACCATGGAAGAATATATCAACCATCTCATCATCTGTCTTAGCCAGCTTCGCAAAGACATTGTCATTGAGCGAATGACTGGAGATGGCCCGAAAGACCTTTTAATTGTTCCAAAATGGATCGGACACAAACGACCCGTCTTAAACACCATCCATAAAGAAATGAAGCAACGAAACTTTACGCAGGGAGGAAGCTTATGTCAGAAGAATCTTTAACATTATATAAATTAATGATACTGTTTATGCTGGATAATCTGGATTTTCCACTGACAAATTCCCAGCTAAGCGAATTTTTTGTAAACCACGGATATACATCCTATTTCCACTTACAGCAGGCAATCAATGAACTGGTGGAATCAGAATTTGTCCGTGCCGAAACAATCCGCAACACTACCAACTACCACCTTATTTCCTCAGGAAAAGAAGCACTCTCCATGTTCCACACTCAGATTTCCGAGCCAATTAAGAACGATATTCTCGACTACTTTGCCGAGAAAAAATACCAGCTTCGAAAAGAAGTCGATATTACCGCAGACTACTATCCACTCAAAAAGAAACGTGGTGAATATATGGTAAAAACCCAGATTAAGGAAAAAGGCTCTCTTCTTTTAGAACTGAACATCAACGTCGTGTCAAAAGAACAGGCGATTGCAATCTGCGACAGCTGGGAGAAGAAAAGTGATGCAGTATATGGGAAATTGATGGAAATGTTGTTGTTGGATGAATGAGTTTTTGCGTTTTAACAGATGAAAAATAGAATCCAGGAAGCTAAATAAAGCATATTTGTGGCCTCGGAGCAAGGTTTGGATGCAAGCGTATAAGCGAACATTCAAACCGCCGCGACTAAAGTCACAAATATGCTTTATTTATCTTCAGGAGTTCGTCTGCTCCGCAGACGCACAAATCAGGATTAATCTACTAATTTATCTAATTCTTTGACGTACTCTGTTTCAGTAGCCACCTTATGATTAGCCTTTGTAGCATAAATCTTTACAGCTCCCTGAGACTTTTTAATTGGCTGCATTGTTCCAGCTCCGGCTACACAGCCGCCTGGACATGCCATACCTTCTAATAAGTAACCGTTATATTTGCCCTTAGATGCTAACATCATAAGCTTGCGGCATTCTTCTAAGCCTTCTGCATTGGCTATTTTAATCTCTTTATCTGGATATTCTTTCTTGATTACATCTACTACAGCCTGTGCTACTCCGCCAGATACGGCAAAGTTTCTTCCGTCTGTAGATACATCATTGACACCATCTGCATCTTCATGCATATTTTCAAGATCTAAGTCTTTTGCTGCGAAGATTCCGCTCATTTCCTCGAAAGTAAGTACAAAGTCTACTTCGCTTCGAACAGTTCTTCTCATCGCTTCAAGCTTCTTCGCTGCACAAGGTCCGATAAATACGACTTTGGCATCTGGTGTATGATTTTTAATCAATCTTGCTGTTAATGTCATTGGTGTTAATGCCATGGATACACAGTTTGCATACTCTGGGAAGAGCTTCTTCGCCATTACTGACCATGCAGGACAACAGGATGTTGCCATGAATGGAAGTTCTTCTGGTACTTCTTTTAAGAAATCTTCTGCTTCCTGTTTTGCACATAAGTCTGCTCCGATTGCTACTTCAAGTACATCGGCAAATCCTAGTTCTTTCATGGCCGCACGAAGTTTTTCTGGTGTTACCTTTGGTCCGAACTGTCCTACGAATGCAGGTGCTACTGCTGCGTATACCTTTTCACCGGACTGGATTGCCTTGATTACCTGATAAATCTGAGACTTATCTGAAATTGCACCGAATGGACAGTTTACAAGACACATTCCACAGGATACACATTTATCATAATCAATTGTTGCTTTTCCGTTCTCGTCAGATGTGATGGCTTTCATACCACAGGCTTTTGCACAAGGACGTTCCTGAACAATAATCGCATTATAGGAACATACTGTTGCACATCGTCCACATTTGATACAGGCATCCTGATCAATAATGGACTTACCAGTTACACGGTCAAGAGAGATTGCCTTCTTTGGACATACTTCCATACAAGGATGTGCCAGACATCCCTGACATCCATCTGTTACATGTACTTTCTTTTCATCACATGCATTACATGCGAACTTGATTACATTAATGAGTGGTGGAGTGTAGTAACCTTCTGGCTTATCTGCTTCCATAATTCCATCAGATACTGGTGCTGGTTCTGCTGCTCCTCTATATGGCAGGCCCATTGCCATTCGAAGCCGCTCTCCTACGATTGCCCTTTCAAGGAAAACATCATTTCTGAAGTTACCAGTCTCTCCTGGAATGATTTTGTAAGGCAGTGCCTCAATCTTTTTATCAACAGGTCCCTCTTCGTAAGCCATCTTGGCTACTTCAGTAAATACAGCATGTCTGATTTCCTGAATTCTTGTTTCTACTCCTCTCATAGATACCTCCCTATTTGGTTAAAGTTGTAATTGCCCTTAATGTGTTAATTATATCACAAGGAAATGCATATGAGAATATATGTATCCAATTTTGTACAACTTTTTTGTTATGTTCTTCATTTTATCCAAAAATCTCCCCTCTTTCAACCACAAAAAAAGAAAGATATCGTTCCAGTTTTAACACAAACTGCAAAAATATCTCTCTTTTCAAAATATTTGTTATTCTTTTATCTATTCTGCAAAATCTACCACAACTTAAAAGCAGAAATAGTTTTTAGCTTTATTCCATCTCGCTAAGAAATTTTTCTACTGTTACAAGCTTTGTACATGTTACAAATAAATCTGTTGCAACCTTTAATTCTTCTATTGGTGGTAATGTTGGTGCGATTCGAATATTAGAATCTTCCGGGTCATTTCCATAAGGATAAGCTGCACCTGCTCCAGTAAGTACAAGACCTGCCTCTTTACATTTAGCTACGATTGCTTTCGCACATCCCTTTTCTGCGTTAAAGGAAATGAAATATCCTCCAACTGGTTTACTCCAGGATGCGATTCCTAACTCGCCAAGTTCTTTTTCTAATGTCTCTAATACTGCCTCAAACTTTGGACGGATGATTGCTGCATGTTTTTTCATGTAGTCTTTCATTCCATTAATGTCTTTAAAATATCTCACATGACGAAGCTGATTAATCTTATCTGGTCCGATTGTCTGCCATTTGAGTTTAGACTTGATATCTGCGATGTTTGCTTCAGATGAAGCCATTGCTGCCACACCTGCACCTGGGAAGGTAATCTTTGAAGTGGAGCAGAATTCATAGACGATATCTGGATTACCAGCCTTCTCGCACTCTTCTAAAATATTTAAAATATGTGGCTGTTCACTTTCTGGTCTGTCATAAAGATAATGGATACCATATGCATTATCCCAGAAAATACGGAAATCCTTTGCTGCTGGTTTTAAGTTTGCAAATCTCTTTACTGTCTCATCTGAGTAAACAACTCCACCTGGATTGGAGAACATTGGTACACACCAGATTCCCTTTACAGCAGGGTCATTATTCACATAATCTTCTACGACATCCATATCTGGACCATCTTCTGTCATTGGCACGTTAATCATCTCAATACCAAACTGCTCTGTCACACCAAAATGTCTGTCATAGCCTGGCACTGGACATAAGAACTTTACTTTGTCAAGTTTAGACCACGGAGTATTTCCCATGATTCCGAAAATTTCTGCTCTTGCTACACAGTCATACATAATGTTAAGGCTGGAGTTTCCAAGTACAATCATCTGGGAAGGCTTTGCACCTACCATACCTGCCATGAGTTCTTTTGCTTCTGGAATCCCATCTAACACACCATAATTTCTTACATCTGTGCCATTCTCACTTGCAAGAACAGACTCTGCATTTAAAACATCCATCATAGGCATAGATAAATCAAGCTGTTCTTTTCCTGGTTTACCTCTTGAAATATCCAGATTCAGGCTCTTTTCTTTCTCCGCATCGTATTCTGCCTGTAATTCTGCCTGTAATGCCAGTAATTCTTCTTTGCTTAATTCTCTGTATGGTTTCACTTCGTTACCTCCCAAAATTCCTCTAACGTAATTTCTAATCTAATTCTAAAACAAAAGAAAATTAACTTTTCCTTCGTTTTTCTTTACTTATTTCATATACCAGTGGTAATTGTATTCCATTTTTGAATAAAAAGCAAGCCACTTTTTCATTTTTTCCAAAAAAATCAAGAAAAATGTTTTTTAACTCTATTTTTTATGAAATATTCACATCTCAATCCTGCTATTCTATTGTTTTTCTCTGGAAATTTCCTACATTTTCCTGATTCGCAGAATTTTTTTACCAGAAAAGAAACATTCTCTTGATAATGCATACTATAAACTGTAATCAAAAAACGGGGGTATTTCCCATGAGTGATTTAGCTGCTACAAACTGCCAGAATTCCTGTTCTTCCGGTTGCGGATGTGGAAATGACTTTGGTTTTAATAACTGCTTTTGGCTGATCTTAATTCTTTTATGCTGCAATAATGGCAATGACTGCGGATGTGGCAATGATAATCTGATCTGGCTCATCCTTATTCTCTGCTGCTGTGGCAACGGCTGCGGTATCGGCACAAACGGAAATGGCTGTGGATGCGGCTGCTAGTTAGCCCTGTATTTTCTAATCGTAAAAAAAGGACTGTCACATACGGCAGTCCTTTTTTGGCTGATAAAATCCCATTAAAATTTGTCATATAATCTGTAAAACACAAATTTAACAGACATCTTATTCGTATTTTTACTTGTATTACTATTTTATCTATTTCTCCTTTGCATTTTTTGCTTTTTAGTGTTTTCTGTTTCCACTTTTTCGCCCGTTTCTCCCTGACACTTTCTTTTTTTCTTAAGACATTCCGGGTCTATCTCATAAATCGTATTGTCTTCCACAATGAGATTTTCATTCATAATCCTTTTTCTCCTCTCATAAGATGGAATAATTACAGATACTTCTACCTGTATATTACAATATATGAAAACTTCACAGGTAGCTTTCCTGTTTTAAGGAGGTTTCTATGCCAAATCGAAATGATTCTTCATCCCCTCTCTCCCGTCTCATAAATGATGACAATCTTACCATTTTAGAAAATGTCATTCCCTATTGTAATACAAATCTTGGAAAACTTCTGGCTCTCTGTTTAAAGTTTTCTGAAATGCAAAAGATTATAGAAGGCTTTGATGACAGTGAACGCCTGAACGCCTGTGGCTTCGAAAATAATTCTACGGATATAGAATCTATCCTTCGCTCCGTTCGAAGTTCTGTCTCTGAAGAAAAAGCCCGCCAGATTGATAATATTCTACAAATCCTGAATTTTTCCAGATTCTACGAAAAATATAACCAGATACTTTCTGAACATCCCGAACTCGTCCGTCCACCTGCACCAGCGGCTGCTGAAACTCAAAATGCTCCTGAAGCAAATCCATTTTCTGATCCCTCATTATTTTTTCTCTTAAATTCTCTTATGAATAATTCGGATGGAAATCAAAATGAGAAATTGAAACAGGTCATGGCGCTGGCACAAAATAGCGACAATAAGGATATGGAGAAAATTCTGTCTACATTGTTAAATTCTGGTTTGTGAGGCTGTGGAGCAGACGAACTCCTGAAGCTAAATAAAGCATATTTGTGACTTTAGTCGCGGCGGTTTGAATGTTCGCTTAAAGCGCTCACATCCAAACCTTGCTCCGAGGCCACAAATATGCTTTATTTAGCTTCAGGAGTTCTGCTTGTTGGCAGCTCAGAAAATCAGTTGGAGGGATTTGGGGAAGAGTACTTACTGAGAGCTGTGCTTTGGTAGAGAGAAAAATAGAATTTATTGTTGGAGAATTTTAGGATTCGCCAGCGGGGTTTCTTTGGCGTTTGGATGAAAGTCAGAATTTTGTGGGAAGGAATTTGAAAAAGATGACAAGAGAGATAGAACATCTGGGAAATTTAGAAAATTAAGCAAAAATCCTCGGTAATTCAATTGCCGGTTACTTCACTCGCATAGGATTGCAGTTTAAACTACTGCCAATGCACAGCCTTCGAAGAAAGCTTATTCCCTATATTTGTGGCCTGGGAGCAAGTGTTGGATACGAGCGAGTAGAGCGAGTATTCAACATGCCGCGACTAAAGTCACAAATATAGGGAATAAGCTTTCTTCGAAGGCGTCTACTTTGCTTCGCAAATCAGAAGTTCCGAAATCAGTGAAGCATTCGCTTCTATATGATGGAACATTTTTGTTTTTTCTCTGGATTTCATTTTCTCGACTTTTTTTCCAAGATATTCATCAAGACCTAAGTTAAATTGGTTTCTTCGTCTTTTGAAAAGTCCCCTTCGTCCCTGTTCTTTTTCTTCTGGTTCACTTAAGATACGACCGCTTCCAAGATATTTTCCCTCGCCGGTATAAAGATACACAGTACTTCCAATGGGAAGTTCACCCTCAACGAGGGAGCCTTGTATGATAAGACTGTTTTGTTCTGCATTTTCTTCTAACGTAGCGTCGTAATAGAATAAAAACGCAGACTTTTCATGGAGTTCCATTACCTTTTTCTTCCAGGGTTCGAGATTTTCTTCCTCTTTATACTGTTCCATTGTCCGTTCGTGAAAGTCTTTTAACTTTTTTAACAGCATCGTTGTGTGTCCTCCACAATATCTTTTAATTTCTGGCATGCTTCACAATAAATATTATCTACCATTCTAAGGCATAGTTTTACTCCCTCTTCTTTTAGTTTTTGAAGTCTGTTAAGAGCAATCTGGAATAATTGATCATTTTTAATACGCCCATCCATTAATATATACAGACAAAGCTGCTGCTTATGATTCTCTCCATTTTTTAAGAGGAGTTCTTCTTTTTTCTCTTTCATCAGATCTGTCCCTATAATTAACGCCTCACCTGAAGAATATTCCCGGATGGTCTGTGGAAACTGGCATCGAAAACCTGTGCGGTAATTTTGAAATGTTTTCACCTGAACTGCACCATTTCCAAAAACAAATGCCTGCTGGCAATTATAACCAGAAAGTGTATTTTCCAGTTCTAATTCATCCTGAAGCAGATAGAGCATCTTACTTATCTTTTTGGAGTTATCCAGTTCTGTCCGCAAAATAATAAACAAATCAAACTGTTCTGCGCTTGTTTCCCCGCTCTTCCTTGCCTGCAGTTCTTCTGCCTTTTTTGTTTTATTCTGCTCTGACTTTTCATCTAAGCTTTCTTTTGTCATTCTGGCGAATTCTTCTTCCATCTGAATAGATTCTTCTAACAAATTCTGCAATTTTTCATAGCTGCATATCTCTCTGTTTTCAAAAATCTGTTTCCATTCTTCTGAAAGAATATTGTAGAATAGCTCTGAATAATCTGCTTCTGTTTTTAGGGGAGGAATTTTAACATTCCCCTTCGCACTGGCTACAAGGATTTTATAAATCAAACGATTGTCTGCAATCTGCTGCATCTTCTCATCAAATAAAGTAGCATCCCCAAAAATTCTCTCATCTTCTGGATACCATTCATAATCCTGCTCAAAGGTAAGAAGCTGAAACTTTTCAGGATGTAAAAGGACAACACCATATTGGCTGTTATCCATGTCTACATAGAACTCCTGCAGTTCGATAAGCCCCGGGTAAATATGCTTTTGTGAAAGCTTTTTAAGAATATGGAGTACCTGTAATGCAATTTTTTTGAGAATTAATGAATCAACATGAAAATGATCCATCTGCTTTCTCGCAAATAAAGACTTTACAGGAATCGCTGAGGATGGCAGCATTCCAATCTGTTCTTCAAAAATAATTTCGGGAATACTTTTTAACTCCCGGATTACCGGATGCCCTTTTTCAAATAATTCTTCCTTACTTCCATTCCCCATCGGGACTGTTTCCATACGTTCTCTCTCTTCCACACATTTCACCCTTTCTATGCACCAATAGACACACCTTTCATCAAATCCTTTAATGGCTTGACTATATTGTCTAAAAATTCTGTACTCATCGGTTTCAATAATTTGTCAATTTTAATGAACATCGGAGAAGCCTCCTCATCAAGCTCCCCATCCGGCTTTACAAAACAAAAATGGAAATCTTCCTCACTCATTTCATCTGTTGAGAAAAAGATCACCTGTCCTACCGGATACTGTGTGTATTCCTCATAGTCATTACTTCCATACGCATCCGTAAATACCATAATCGCCTTATTTCTTCCCGAAACAGGAAACTTGCGCAGGGAAGTTCCGATTGCTTTATGCACCGATTCTTTTCCATCGTCCCCGCCGCCATACAGCTTGGTTCCTTTTAACTTTTTTAAAAATAAGGAAATATCTGAAGTAAAACTATCTCGTCCCTCAAATAAAACCGTTTCTGTCTCCTCACCATTTTCTTCATTTCTTATCAGTGTGAGTCCAATCTGCGGATATACTTCATATTTTGACAGGCACTCTAAAAAATGTGCAGCTGCATAATATACTGCTGGAAATACGGTATACATAGATGCCGTCGCATCCACTACAAAATCTAAATACAGTGTAAATGCCTGTTCTTTTTCTTTCTTAAAATTCTGTTGTAAGTCTAAAGGAATTTCTGGATTCCAACTTTCATTCATATTGCCTAACACTCCTGTCCTTTTGGTTTTATTTCTTTCTCAAAAATCACCGTTTAATCTGCAAAATTTCAATATTTGTTCCCGCATAAGTAAAGATGTCTCCCTCGCAGACTTCTTTCTCTTTTTGTTTCCTGATAATGTGGCAATCTTCATGTAAGATAAGTGCTTTTACCTTATCATCCATCCGATAAAATGATAAAATATGTCCGCTCATTCTTCCATTCTGGCTTCGTTCCTGCTTTGTACCAAATTCAATCGGAATAAAACGATAATTCTTCATATATGGACTATATTTTACATCACCGATACGGTAGGAAAAACGAATCGTTTTCTGCTCCTGTGGCTGTTCTAAAAATTCGGGAAGTTCAGGAAGCTTTCTAACAGACATAAGGTATTCTTTCATATCCTGAATCACTTCTTTTATACTTCCATATCGTTCTTCTTCTCTCGCTATCATCTTTGCAATAATACGGCTTAAACGATCATCAATTCCTGGCATCTCTTTTAACTGATAGGCGTAGTCATCCCCTATCATGTAATTCTTTATCTCATCATTTCCATAGAAATGATGCTTCCCTGTATAAATAAAATAAAGTACAAGTCCGGCAGAATAAATATCCATCTCCGGCCGGCAGATATAACTGTTCCAATATCTTGGATCGGCATATCCTGGCGTTCCTTTCTGTTCTCTCCGAAGCATGACAGTCACATTTGATGCATGAAGATGTACCCAGTCAAAATCAATAATCTTAACAACAGAACCATCCGGGGAGGCCAGTACATTCTCCGGCTTTAAATCTCGATGAACAATCGGATCCTGCCGGTACATAGACATATAATGATCTATTCCAAGCAGGAACTTCATTGCAATGCGATTCCTCACCTTCATTTTCTCATTCCAGGTATCTCCTGCAATCCCTCGGCCGCGCATCAGTTCTGATAGATCACTTTCTTCGATATATTCTACCAATGTAATAAAACGCTTGTTTTTCTCGTCAAGCATTCCTCCATAAATTCGGATAATATAAGGAGAATACAACTGTACCTTACTTTCTTTTTCTACATAAACCTGCTCAAGATCATTACAAAACAACACCTTCACAAAATACTTTTTACCTGTGCGGATGTCTTCGGCAATCATGGCCTGCTTACTTCCGGTGCGGTGACATTCTTTTAACATTTTTAAAGATACGACCATATTTTCTCCGGACCGTTCTCTGTCGCGAATCCATGTGAAAACTTCGCCCTCTTCAAAATAACAATTCATCTTACCGGCCTCCTATAAAACGGTTTTTAAAAAGTTTCTCTTTTAATGACAGCGGCTTCTTGCTCTTAGGAAGTTCTGTATAACAGCAGATATCTTCCTTTTTTTTCGACTGTCTGGTATCTGTTTTGGGAAACTTTACTTCGCTTTCCTTTTTGTTTTTTTCCTTTTCCTGATTTACATAAAGAATTGCTGTCTGATTATCCTCTTCCCCGCTTTCTCTTGCGCTCTCAAAAATCTGTCCAATCACTCTTTGCGGGCGCTCACAATCACAACATATCGTTTCGATTTCTGCTTTTGTAAGATCTCCGAACGCTCCGTCTGAGCCCATCAGTATTCCGTCAATCTCCTCTGCGGGAAACAGACGGCAATAGGGCTTACATTCCTTTCTCTTTCCAAGATAATCAAGCAGGCGATTCTTATTCTGATAATATAATACGGACCCTGCTGTTGTTTTTCCTTCCCTTACCATCTCTTCCGCCACATTCTGTACTTCACTGATAAGCTCAATTGTTCCATTCTTGATGCGGTATATTGGACTGTCCCCGCAATTTGATACAATAAATGTATCCCAGAAATGAATCACCGCAGACAAGGTGGTTCCTCCTTTGATTCCGGCATCCAATCCTTTCTTATACAATCCCTGATTTAACTTACTATATATTTCTTCAGAAAATTCCTGTAAAATCTCAATCTGCCGGTCTAAGGGATTCCCTTTAAATCGATCACTCATCAATGTCTGCAGCAATTCCTGATACCACAGATTTACTGCCGCCTCTGAATAATATTTACCCCCGGAAAGTCCGCCCATTCCATCTGCTACTACCATCGCTTTTACTACTGCTTCTGCATTCATATGAATCTCCATCTGGCAATAGCTGTCTTCATTCGATGAGCGCCGGTTTATTTCACTTGCAAAAAAGAAAGCCACCGTACTTCCTCCCTTCCCTCATTTGAAAATTTCTTTCCTTTATGATACACTGATTCACATAAAAAATCTACAAAAGGAGGTTCTCCATGTTTCCGAAATCGTTTTCCGATTTTACATTCTATCAGAAAAAAAAGATATTTTAATCTATAAAGCTGCTGATTCTAATCATCAGTATATTTTAAAGTGCAGCGAGAATACTACCCCTGCGCTAAAACAGGCACTCCTTGATGAATATGAGGGATTATCCCCTCTGTCCCATCCATCTCTCCCAAAGTATTATGGGTTCTGCGAGAATTTCTCATTACCAGAATCAAATACTCCTGTCTTTGCGCTTTGTATGGAGTGCTGTGATGGCTGCTTATTGCCTAAACTCGTACCATTTTTGGCTTTAGAAGATCTATTATATCTCCTGCTTTCTACTGGAAAAGTGCTTTCTTATCTTCTCGAGAAAGGAATTCTTTATACGGATCTTCATCCGTCCAATGTACTTATAAGAACATTAGACGGGCATCTGGCAATCACTTTATTAGACTTTACTTACTGTTACTACTTCCTGAATAATCCAAATCCACCATATGAGCTGCGTTTTTCTTATAATCTTTCTCCTGACTTAAAGGGACAGCAGATGTTGATTCAGGAACTTACTTACTTTCTCCACGCTCTTCTTGAAATAAAAGAGCAACAGCGCACAGGTAAAAAAGAACCCCTTCCTTTTTCTGTGTGCATGCTTCTTGAAACGGGAAATCATCCACCAGAGAATCTCTCCCTTCAAGAATTCTTAATTATGATTCAAAAATGCTTCCTTAGTTTCTAGAGCGTGTTTGAAAAATGCTTTCTGCAAGATGTGCGTTACAATTTGTGGGAGATTTTACCTGAATGAGGGCGGCGTAGCGGGCTACGTCAACTGAATGAAGGCAAAATATACCGCAAATTGGGGCGTGCAGATTGTAGGAATGGTTTTTCAAACACGCTCTAGAGCTTGTTTGAGAAATCCTCTAATTTGCATCAAAAAGTGTATTGTATAAATCTTCTACCACTGGTGCAAGTGTTTTTCCAATTTCCGTTGTCTTTAAACGATTTGCAACGATGACATACTGCGGATTATCTGCCGGTGCAAATGTAACAAGCCATGCGTTGTTCGTTCCATCTCCCCGCTCCGCAGTTCCTGTCTTCGCAGCAATAGAATATTCTTTCTCTCCTACTGTGGACATTCCATAAGACTGTGCTGCAGCCTTCATTGCTTCTTTAATCTCCTGCGCAGTATCCGTATCCATTGTCTCTACTAACTTTTCTGACTTGCCTTCCGCTGTTGTCTGCCCTTTTCCATTGACTACAGATTTAAAAAGATATGGCTTTAACATTACACCATCATTTGCAATACTCTGTGTAACCATCGCCATCTGAAGGGGTGTAACAAGAGTTTCTCCCTGGCCAAATGCTGTTGTCGCAACAACATTATCTTCATAACCCTTTAAATCAAAGTTAGAATGGATTGTTGCAAAATCAAGAGAAATGTCTTCCCCAAGTAAAAAGCTTTTTCCTGTCTTATAAAGGCGAAGGCCGCCAAGCTTTAACGCCCGGTTCATAAAGTACACATTAGAGGATTTCACAAACCCTTCCCGGAATGAAATACTTCCATAGGCTTTACCACCATAATTTCGTATTGTCTGTCCATTTACCGTAATTGAACCAGTGTCTTCAACTTCTTCTCGTTCAATACCTGCTTCTACGATTTCTTTGGATGTGATTAATTTAAATACGGAACCTGGCGCTACCGGATTCTGGTATGCATTGGAGAGGAATACTCCTTCTTTTTCATTGATTTTTTTCCACTTATCTTCAATCTCAGACACATTAAAAGATGGCGAAGATGCTAACGCTAATATTTCTCCTGTCTTTGCATCAAGAACTGCAACAGATCCTTTATATTTCTCAATGTCCTTATATGCTCTTTCCTGCAAAGCCGCATCAATCGTAAGAGAAACATCCGCACCTTTCTTTTGCTTTGGATTAGCCCCGCAATTGCTGTGAACAAGTTCTTCATTCATCGTCTTTTCTACACCGTATGTTCCATAAATCTTGGACCAGTAACCAACGAGATTAGAAAAAGCATAGGGATGAGAGTATGTGCGTGCTCCGCCCGGCTTTTGTGAAAATGCAATCGTATTTCCATTACGGTCTAAAATAGATCCTCTCACATATTCTTTCTCATATATCTTTGCCTTGGCCTGACTCTTCTTTTTGTCCGCTTCTTTTGATACGCCCGGAAGCAGCGCGGAAACTCTCACGAGAGAAATGATCATTAAGATGACGCAGATAAGCGTGGCACTTTGCAGTAACTGCGTTCTCCTTAAAAAATTTATCCTGTTCTTCTTCATCTTCTACTGTTCCTTTCCATTTGACATTACTTGACACCGCTACGATAAGTCCCACGATCATAAAGCTGATCATAAGTGAAGTTCCTCCGCTTGAAATAAATGGCAGCGTGATTCCGGTAAGTGGGCACAGCCCGGTACTTCCAGCGATGATAATTAATGTCTGGTCAAAAAGCATAAATACAAATCCCGCGCCAACTGCTCTGTGATAGCGGTCCTGTTTTCTTACAAAAAGTCTTACTCCCTCAAGCCACATCATAATAAATACAATAAATACAAGCAGTGCAAATATCATACCACAACGCTGAATCAGTGCTGGATAAACGAGGTCACTCGTCTTAACCGGCAGCTCTGTCACAGAAGAGGTTCCAAACCACCCTCCAAGTACGATAGACTCTTTCGCTTTAAGAAGCTGATATCCAAGTCCTAAAGCATCCTTTTCCGGATGCAGCCAATAAATAAAACGATTCGCTATCTTGTTATAATTTGAAAGGAAAATCTGTGCCAGTTTGTTCGTTCCAAGAAACACTCCTGCACTATTCCACTTTGTAATCTGTGCTCCTATAACAGAAAGTCCGACAGAACCTGCTGCCATGACGAACACCGTTCCGATAAATACCTTTATATCTGGAACGAATAAAAAGAGGAATGTTAAAAACAGCATAAGAATCAGAAGCATGGTTCCAAATTCACTCTGTAATGCCAAAAACAATACTTCTAAAAATGTTACAGTATAAAAAGCCCGTATATTCTCCTTATCCGGATTCGCCTTTGTTCCTAAAAGTCCTGCCGCAATAAATACATATAGAAACTTAATAAACTCTGTTGTCTGTAAAGAAACACCACCTATTGTAATCCAGTTTCTTACGTTACCAACACTCTTTGCAAGAACAAGAGTTGCTGCCGACAGCAATAAGGAAAACCAAAAGAATATTCTGCATACCTTAATCGTCGATAATTTAAAACGCTTCAAACACTTTATAGAAGCAATATTTCTGCTATTTATATAAATGAACGCTGCCAAAAGAGCCATCACAAATCCAAGAATATACTGAAACTGCAATGATGTTGCCGGATTATGTGTCGCATAATACTGCGGATTCTTTAATACCTGCTCTTCTTTAAAAATACATTGCAGCATCGTTCCTACCGTAAGAAGTAACAAGGTATAAATAACAATCTTCTTATTTCCGTGTATCACAGAGGTAAAAAACCAGGATAATAACGTAATCGCAAGTAAGATTCCTATCATATCAAGATAAATCTTTCCTGCGCCTTTCGCCTGCACAAAGATAAAGGCCGCTGCCTGCATCAACAGCAGGGCAAGAACCGGACTATTTTTAAAGGAATAAAATGCTCTCTGGATTTCCCATACCACCCTTTCAAAAGAAAAGGCTTTTGTTCCAGTATCATGCCTACTCATAGCTTCCCTCCGCATTTTTATAAAGTCTTGTAGACTGGCTTCTTCCGCCCTCTACCGCAATCTGAAATTCTTCATTTCCAATGTAAACTCTTAAACCATCTGACAATGGAACCTGCCCTGTCACCATTCCATTCACATAAAGCTTATTCATCGTTCCCACATCTTCTAATAGATAACGTCCGTCTCTCTCAATAATGCGGCAATGATTCCTTGCTACACATAAATCATCCAGTACTAAATCATTACTTGTACTTCTTCCAATTGTAAATGGAATCTTATTCACGCGGTACCGCGCCATAACTCTGTGATTGGCATCCAGCTTCATAAGCGTAATTCCCGTTGTTTCTCTCTTCTTCATCGGAACAATCTTGCCACTTTCGTCTTTATAATCCTGCCCTACGCTGCTTTCTTCCGGCTGCATTCTCTCCTGGCGCTTTCGTTCCTGCTCTTCATAGTCATATAACCAATCTGTGTTAACTCGAATACTCTCTCCATCATATCCGTCCTGCTGAGATTCTTCTTCATATTCCATCTCTGAGAAATCATTCTTCTTTGGATATTCTTCGGCATACTGTTCTTCCTCTAATGCCTGTTTTTCTTCTTTTTCTTCACGTAACTCATACTCTTCAGGTTCGTTATCCTCATCAACCAGAATTCCTTTTCGTTTCTGTTTCTTTTGTAACTTTTTCTGTTCTTTTTCTTTTTGAACTTCTAACTTCTTTTCCTCACGTTTTTGCTTAATTTCCTCCTTCTTTTCCTGTCTTAATGCCCACTCATCTACGAAGTTCTCTCCCTCCTCGGAAGCCTTCTTTAGATTCTTATTCGAACGTATTAAAACAAGTACAATAAATGCAATTAAAATAACTACCCCAATCTGCGAAATAATAGACATAAATATAGCTCCTGCCTTTCGTTATTTTTAAAAACGCTGCTGCGTTCTTACCAATCACTTTCAACAGGAGCATACCATAAATAGTGCCTTTATTCAAATATTAGCTTTCTGAACTTTTACTGATTCTTTCTTACTTTTGCTACTGCTTCTACCATAGAAGACAAGTCGCTTTTCCATCCATCCTCTTCTTCTCCAAGAACTTCCGCCAGGATAGAAAGAAGGGCTTTTCCATCCAGATTATTTTTTATAAATTCTTTCTGGATTTCTTCCACATTCTGCATGCCATTCTCTTTCTGGTAACATTTACCTGTCCAGATTGAATATAAAGTTGCCGCATAAAAGTACATGTCATTACGAAGGAAATCCTTCGTAAAGCGGCTAGGCCGTCTCACATAACAATAGTCCTCAAACTTTTCCATATCAAGAGCATCCGGTACATAGTTCTTTTCAATCAAAAGAGCTGGAATTTCCTGAAACTCAACTTCCTGCCAGTTATCAATTCCCTCTTCCATATATTCTGCCGCACTCTTCTTAAAAGAAACATTTTTCTTATTGCGGTTCATATCATCAAAAAGCAGTTTATCTTCCATTGCAAAACGGCAGTAGCCGTTCTTCTCATACCCAAATTCTCTATTCTTTTCATTTTTTAAGATTTGTCTGCCGATACAGAAGGAAAACCACCATTTCTGTGCAGCTGGAAGTTCATAAACAGAATTATATTTCCGGCATAAATCTTCCTCGATTTCATAGCCTTTCTGGCGCAGTCTCTCTGATGCAGATTCAATCATAATCCAGATTTCCTGGCTGTTAGCCACTGAATTCGACTTGTATCTGGCAATCATTTCGATAATGACTTCTGCCGGTGTAATGCCAAGAGGTTCCATCTGTGCCTTTGCAAGTAATTTCTCAATGGATTCATACGTTGGCTGCAAGGCAATACAGAACCGCAGCAGCCATTCTCTTGTAACAACTGCTTTGCCTGCTCTTATCTTTGAAAACTGTGCTTCACAGTGAAGACAGCCAATATCTCTTAAAAACCAGGCAGCCTTATCATAGTATCCATATTCTTCCTCAATAACTTCTTCAAGACACTGGCCAAACTTCCTTGTTCCATCCTTAAACTCATCTTTGTAACTTCGAATGAGTTCATAGAATTCCTCTAATGTCTTCACTTCAGAAAGCATAACCCACAAATCCATCGTTGCAAGGCTTCTGCTGTCCTGCTGTATATTTTCTTCTAAAATGTCTTCAATATGTGCCCGGACATCTTCAAAGGCATCAATTGGAAAAAGTCCATTAATCAGTGCAATCCACAAAGCATCATCAATATTCTTACAGTAAAGTCCATATCCCATATAGGTTTCCAGAAGGATGTGGTTAATTTCCTCTAAATTCATTTCAAATGCCATACCAAGTGTGACATAGATATCCCTGGATGATGGCATGGAACCACGAAGCCATGCCCCGATTGCCTGTCTTGTCACAGGTACATAAGAAACTGTTCCCTCTTTCTTCTTTTCTACACGGTGAAACACCTTTTTTGCCAAAGATGTATTGCTGTAATCAAAGGCATCCATTTTTTCCTCTAAAAATCTGGAAAATGGAATTTTATTTTTCTGCCCTTCTGCCAGCCGTTCTTCTATCGCATTCATAAAAGATTCTATCGTATCGTCTGCTAATCTTTCCATAACTTCCTCTTTTTCTATCTGCCTGCATGTGCCGATTCTTCTTCCATCTGACTTTTTTCCTTTTTCAGGCGAAGGAGATTCACTACCTGAATACATACCGTAATTACTCCCAAAATAATAAAATAGTACAGTCTCACTTTTTGCGAACGGAAAAACCAGGCCGCCGCTTCAATAATCCAGCCTTCTACCAGACACAGGCCAACTACCTTCCACAGAGGATAACTCGCCTTTCTCTGAATAATCACAGCCTGATAATTTAGCATGAGAAGAACCCACATGCCCGCCATACCAAGTGCAATCTTCCAATGGCCAATCATTAAAGAATAATGAGATAAGTACATGATACAACCGGTGAGAAATCCTTGCGGGAATCCCATAAGTAAAAATGGAACTGCCGGTCCTTCCTCTTCTAAGCTGTCCTCTACTGCCTCTGCCTCCACATTCTCTATCTCCGTGCCTGTTTTTCTCGCTTTTTCTTTCTCTGTTTCTGCTGCTTTCTTATACCGTCGTCCCATGTCACTGTCCTCCTCACCACTGTCTTTCGATTGTCCGCCTTTTTTTATTCTATGTGTTCTGTGTCCGCGTTCCTGACGAAGCACCATTCTTGTTTCCGGCCGGTATCCGCCGAGCATTTTCTCCACATAACACGCTGTATCTAACTGCTTTTTATTAAAGAGCGCTGCATGTTCCTGTAGCTGCTTTACAAAATCCTGAAGAATCTTAATCCACTGCTCCCTTCGGTTCAAATGAATCGCTATTTTATCGAACAGTTCAAACCGGTCTTTGTCAAAAAGTTCCTCATTCAAAAGGCCGATTCCTGTACGAAGGATCTCATCTTTTTGTTCTCCTGGTACTTTCTCCTCATTAAAATCTTTCACATACTTATACAGACTTTCCATGTCCCTCGCATTCATGCGAAACAGACTTTTTCCATAATCAGATAGCTTCTGATTCGCCAAAGTTTCACATAGAAGGCTGGTATAAATATCCTTATTTTTCTCTCTGATCACAGCAAGAAGTGAGGCAAACTCTACTTTATCTTCCTCAAATACCTCCCCTAACACTCTGTCGATTTCTTTTAAAATCCGCTCTCTTGAGCGTCCTGTCATGCCAGTTAAAAGATTCTCTATATATTTCTGTCTTTCTTTTGCTGAAAACTTATATTCCCTGATTTCTTTTAAAATATCTTCTGCTACATATTCTAATGCTTTGTCTTTACATACCCAATATAATAGTTCTGGAAAATTTTCACTTAAAATTTCTATGCTAAGTGCACTCTGTCCATGCTTTCTTGCAATATCATAGAAAATCCACTCTACTTTCTTAAGAAGATTTCCGTTATCTCGAACAGTCTTTAAATACTTCCCAGCCGTTTTTTGAAAATCTCGATAGATCTCGTCTTCTTTTTGGCTTGCCTGTGCAAATCCATTATAAAAATACTGATCAAGGGCTGTCTGCGTGTTCTCCCAATCATTTCTTTCAGATTTTTCAGAAAGGTTAAAATACTTTGTTCCACATACTTTCTGTGAAAAATAGAAAGAAACGGATGGGATTGCCTCTCTTGTAAAGGAAACATATCCTGCTCTTTCCCTTGCCGGCTGCGGCAGCAAGCTGTGAATTACATACATCAAACGCTTTGCTTTTTCTGCAAATTCTTCTTCTTTCCAATCCGGTGCCACAATATTAATTCCCTCAGAGTGTCCCGACAAACACCAAAAGACTACCTGCATAAATTCAGGCAGTCTTGACATAAGATTCATCTCCTGCAAGATATCTTTTCTATGAAATTCCGGTTCTTCAAGGAATAACGGCTGTAAATAACCAACACTCTCTTCCTCTGCCCATTCCCCTCCCGGTGCAAGATAGGCTACTGGATTACTTTCAGGAGCCTTGGGCTGATAAATTCTAACTCTCTTATTCTGCCGCTTATCCTCTCCCGATTCACATGGAACAGAACTCATCTTTACAAAACCACAAACAGAACTATAAACAAGTTCATCTACTTCTGTTTTTCCAGTCTTATCTATAACAGCTGCCTGTGCCAGCTTTTCAAGTTCTCTTAAATAGGCTCTGTCTTCCGGCATGGAGGAAGCAGTAATTCCCCAGCCAAGTTTATTCCCGGAAATGCAATGATTCGACCACATATACTCATGTATTAAATATTCTGTCTTCATTCAAGCCACCCTCTTTCCTGCATGAACTTCATCATCATCCACAGTATTGGTTCCTCTGTTCGAATCGGCCGTACTCTTCCTACTGTTTTCACTTCCTTTTGTGTTCCCTCCATCGTCTCCTCTGTCTCACAGCCAAGTGCTGATACTGCAAAGAGACCACTCTCTTTGTAATCTGCAAGATTACGCTGCAGACGGAACACTTTCTGATCAAAAATCTGTTTTAATATCTCCTGTCTTAAAAAATGATGATCCATATTCATAAAGCCATAAGATACCTGCTTTCTCTCAAATAAAAGACTGCTTCCCCTGTATTCCTTTATCTCTCCAAGTTCCTCTAATAAATCACTCTTTGCGATAGTAAGAGCCATATACTTCTGCTTTAATTCATGATCTCCAAGAACAGAACGAATAGAATCTAAAACGGTGTCTGCCTTTCTCTCATAAAAATACTCGTCACTCATCGTATTCTCCATCATGAAATCCGCCTGATCCATAACCTGCTTTCCATTCTCATTACTCATTCTCTGAATGGACATCTGTTCTTCCTTCCCCATGACATAAAGTTTCTCTAATACTCGCTCCTCATCAGGAATCTGTTTATTAATGAGAGAATGTTCCAGATGCATCTGCGCTGGATCTACCAGGCAGATAAATCCATCCATATGCCGGACAAATCCTGTTCTTCCTGTACCTGCACTGTCTCTGATAAGCTCTCCCGCCACATCATAAATTGCCGTAAGCATATGCAGATTCTTCTGTCCAATCCGATAGGTCACTTCCAAAAATACCGGTTTTTTAAAAGCCTTACTTGTTGACTCCGGACAGATTCCATACCGCATAAGACGGTCGGCATTCCGCTCCATCTCTATCTTATAATCATCATTTGGATTGCCATAAGCATTACGAACCGTAAGATTCTGTCTCTGCATCACATCAAATCCATTCATCATTAGAGAACAAAGATACACGGTCTTACCAGAAGCGACACTTCCTGCAAGCCCGATCATCAACATCTCATATTTAAAAAAGTTCTGTGGAAGTACATTATGACAGTGCGGACAGACCATCGTATTGGAAAAAAGGGTAACCGCTCCCTCTTCCACATGAAACGTATATCCACAACTATCCGTATCAAAGCGTTTCACGGCAAGATCTCTTCCGGCCGCTGTCAGTTCCTGATTCAGTTCTGTCATAACTTCATTATCTATAATAATTCTCTTTGCATCGATTTGTTCTTCCGGGATTCCCATAGCGCTCCAGAAATACAAATACGCCGTATCTGTCTTATAAGAAAATACTTCATTTAACGCTGGTGACTGAAATCTTACCCCGTCTGTTCTTAAAAGAAATCCTGCATCCTCATTTGAAATATTACGGAAACAGTAAGGACATTTCTTCACCCGTATTGTTTTTGTCTCCTGCATCTGTATCTCTCCCGTCTAACATCTTTTCGTTGCTTTAATCGAAATCTCGTGTTTTGATTCCAAAATAATATAATACTTGACATCCTGCTTTATGACCGCCTGCTTTGTCGGAACACCCTGTCCTCGCGAAAGACCTGCCTCGCGAATCTCAAATGGCTGCTGTTTCGAAATAACCGTCAGTTCTTCTGGATTATCGCAGGCACAGATTTCCAATCCCTGATCTTCGATATAATAAGTAAACTCTTTACCCGACGGATGCTTTCCATACATAAGAATATTATCAAGCGCCACCTTATCCCTGCGGATTCTTCCATCTGGACAAATCGCTGCACAGCCACCAAAGGCGGAACCATGCGTAATCATAAAGTCCATGCCAAATAAGCGGTCTTTCTGCTTCTTTTCTTCTTCCTGTCTCTGCTGCCGTTCTTCTTCTCTCTTCTGACTCTCTAATTCCGAAACTTGCCCGGCATAATCCAATATGTATTTTTCCTGTTGCTGCCGACCACTCTGCCGCTTCCACTGAACGACTCCGACCACCGCCATTAATGCCGCAATCACAAGCCCGGCTTCCATTGTAAAAGTAGAAATCAACTCTTTACACCTCATTTTTATTCATTATATGCAAAAAGAAATCTTTTTTATTCTCCTTGCCCTTATACGATTATAACAGAAAAAAAGCATTTCTCAAAGAGGGTGATTTATTGGTTTTTACTAGAGTGTGTTTGAAAAATGATTTTTTAAACACACTCTAGATTTCCACAAAAAAATATTATAAAATAATAAATATATGTAACGACCTTACTTTACGCAAATATCCTAATTCATTCTGCGTAGTTATATAACATATATTTCTGAATAATTATCATAAATACTATTTTGAATAATCAGCATATAACACTATAGAAATAACATAGAAATGAGGACTTTACTATGGCTCTTGAATCATTACATCTGAAAAAAGAATTTGAAATACGGCAGCTTACTTCTCTCCACTATTTTGAATATAAAAGTGACTTTATTTTTAAAAGTGAGTATCACGATTACTGGAAACTTCTCTATGTGGAGGATGGCTCTGCCGAAATCTCTTTTTCCAACAAAAAACAGGCACCTGTCACTTTGCAAAAGGGTGAACTTTTCATCCAGTCTCCAAATGAATACTACTCTTTTAGGGCCTCCTCCGGCAATATTGCCGTTCTATTTACCGCAGGTTTTTACAGTGATACCGCAAATCTTTCATTGCTCGCCAACAAAAAGCTTGTATGCCAGAAAAAAGAGACCGAGTTATTACAGGCACTCGCCTTAGAAGGAAAAAACAACTTTTCTCCAAAAATCAACCCAGCATCGCCTGCTGCCCTCGAACGAAGATATAACCAGCCTTTCGGCGGTGAACAACTTATCGGCATTTACCTTGAAATGCTCCTCATCAGCCTAATGCGCCAGTATACTTCTTCCGAAGAGAAAAAAGAAACTCCATCTGAAAATACAAAAAAAGACGCTTCCGCTTCTCTCTTAAAAACAGATTCTATTCTTTTCAACCGAATCACCGATTATTATGAGGCACATATCACCGAACATATTAAGGTAGAACATCTTTGCAAAGAATTTGGCATAGGCCGCTCCCATCTACAGAGAATTTTTCGTGAACAGACTGGCTATGGAGCAATCGAATACTTTTGCCAGATGCGAATCAGTGCCGCCAAACGGTGCATTCGGGAGAATCGTATGAATCTGACAGATACCGCTGCCTCGCTGGGCTATACCTCAATCTATTACTTTTCAAAACAGTTTAAAAAAATCACGGGAATGTCTCCATCACAGTATCAGAAGATGGTGCGAAGTTCTAAGAAAGACCCTCTTTATGAACAGAGAGAGCTTTGATTTTCTTTGCAAAATAGACGAACCCGGAAAATGAAAAAAGATATATTTGTGACTTTAGTCGCTGCAGGTTGAATGTTCGCTCATGCGCTCGCATCCAACCTTTGCTCCGAGGCCACAAATATATCTTTTTTCATTTTCCGGGTTCTGATTGTGGTTGCTGAAGTAAATTCAACAGCTGTCTCTATCAAAATATTCGAGGAGTTTTATAGAACTTCGCATTTAGACGATTTGTTGACTCTCCAGACACTTTTGATTTTACTACTGTGGCGTCTCCCCTGCCTGCGTCAATCAGAGTCCTAACTCCACAGTTCCTCCGGATACACTCCTTGTTGTTTCATCTCAGAAATTGCATCCATTACTGATTTTTTATCTTCTTTATAAGTTACGCCATACCATTTTTCAGCGGATTCCATCACCTCTACAGTTGCGCGTTTTTCTTTGAGCAGTTCTTCTACTACGCTTGGAAGGAAGTATTCGCATTTCATAGGGTTTTCTTTTAATCCTTTGTCTAAAAATGCAGGGAATTTGTCCTCAAGTACTTTTAAAAATCCTGGTGTGAATCCCCAGCAGTTCATGGAAACTGGTGTTTTGTCTGGAACTGGTGTCCAGGTTGCTCCGTCATCAAGAGTAAAGGCAGCTTCTGCTCCTCGTTTTTCAATCCTTGTTCTTTCTGTGATTTCTTTTAAGTAGTGGTTTTTGTCTACCTGACATACGCCTCGGGATACATGACCATTTTCTGTGATAGTTTTTTCGATATGAAATGCAATCATAACATAGCGGTATAAATCATCATCTTCATGTGTTGTCAGATAATCATAGAGCATCTGAAATGCTTTTGGCCCATAATAATCATCGGCATTGATTACGGCAAATGGGGCATCTACCACGTCTTTACAGCATAGAAGGGCATGACCTGTTCCAAATGGTTTTTCTCTTCCTTCTGGCACCTGATAACCCTCTGGCAGCTTATCCAGCTCCTGAAAAACATATTCTACTTCCATAAATGGCTCGATTCGTTTTCCAACGATTTCCCTAAAGTCTTTTTCAATGGCATGTTTTATAATAAACACTACCTTTTTAAAGCCAGCTCTTTTTGCATCATAAACACTAAAATCTAAAATCGCATGTCCCTGTTCATCTACTGGATCCATCTGCTTTAATCCACCATAGCGGCTTCCCATTCCGGCAGCCATTACAATTAATACTGGTTCTTTCATTCTTTCTTCCTCCTAAAATATATCATGCCCTCTCGGAGTCTTTTTGTTCCTGCTTTTGTGAAAAGATTTTTTATCAGTTATGTCTAAATTTTCGAAGTGTATACAGTTTATACTTTGATGAAATTCAGGTACATCTGACAAAAAAACGGCTGCAAAAGCACATGTAAGAAAGGCTCTGAATAGTACATCTAAATTATAAAAAAATTTAAGCTAACTTTTTCATTTTCCCATAAAAAAAGTCAAACTTCAATCAGAATTTATATTATTTTTATAATTATTATGGATTTATCCCAAATGTTTATATTTCTTTCGTTGAGAACGGTAAAAAAAGACAATATAATATAATTATCGACATTTGATATTTTCATCACAAGCAATCATTATGCAAAACGAAAAGTCGTAAATCAAAAAAGGAGGCAGTTATGACGCAAACAAGGTATACTTTACAGCAGCATCATGTTAACCTAAAGTCATCTGTAAAATTGTCGCATGTCAATATGTATCATTGCGAATCCCCTGCTTCAAACATCTTTCCGGGGCATCCGTATTCAAAAATTATCTTTATTCAAAAGGGACAGGGACAATTTTATTTCGGCAATCAATTTTTACCGGTTCGAGAAAATGATTTATTACTGGTGAATCCTGATAAGCAGAAATTTTCTGTTGACGTTCGGGAATCCCCTCTCGATTTTGTGATACTGGGGATTGAGAATCTATCTTTCATTGATGACACCAAACAGTGCATCCCTCCATTTACCAGATTATCATTTCCTTCTGATACCTGTCAGCATTTAATGCATATGCTGATTCATGAGTTAGAAAAGCATTCTGAGTTTTATGAAGATGCATGTCGGTATTACCTGAATCTTATTCTTATCGAAATTCAGCGAAATACCAACATTCATTATGATTTTCCTTCTAAAGAAAAAAATAATCGGGACTGCAAGTTTGTCAAAGAATATTTGGACAGCCATTACACAGAAAATATCACTCTTGATATTCTCTCAAAAGAAAGTAAGATGAACAAATATTATCTTGTTCATTCTTTTACAAAGCACTTTGGCTGTTCCCCAATCAGTTATCTCAATGACAAACGAATTGAAGAAAGTAAGAACCTACTTGAAACAACCAATCATTCTATTGCAGCCATTGCTTCTATGATTGGTTTTTCCTCGCAATCTTACTTCTCACAATCTTTTAAGAAAAATACTTTTATGACTCCGAATGAATACCGGAGGGCTTCACGGCAGATTTAAACCCCATAATTTCATTGTGCATCGCATAATAAATTGAAATTATTTTATATATTATATAATCCGGGTATCATTTTCTTTCAGCATATCCGGATTATTTTATCATTTTCTACTTTTATTTTCTATTTTGACTGCCCATTTTACTTTTTTCCCGTCACTTTTGGTCATTATTTTTTCGTGTTTCATCTGGAAAAAGCGTTTAAGTTATAGTATAATGATATAATTAATGTAAAAACAGTATCTAATATAGGAGGATTTTATCCATGCCAGTAAAATACGTATTCGTCACAGGTGGAGTTGTTTCCGGTTTAGGAAAGGGTATTACTGCTGCTTCCCTTGGACGTCTTTTAAAAGCTCGTGGTTATAAAGTAACCAGCCAGAAATTTGATCCATATATCAATATGGACCCAGGTACAATGAACCCAATTCAGCACGGTGAAGTTTTCGTTACGGATGATGGTGCTGAGACAGACCTTGATCTTGGACATTATGAACGTTTCATTGATGAGAAGTTAAATAAGCAGTCCAATGTTACTACCGGTAAAGTATACTGGAGCATTCTTAACAAAGAACGCCGCGGAGATTTCGGTGGACATACTGTACAGGTTATCCCACACGTTACCAACGAGATCAAGAGCCGTTTCTATCACAATGAAGACGCTTCTGAGACAGAAGTAGCCATCATCGAAATTGGAGGAACAGCTGGCGATATCGAAAGCCAGCCATTCTTAGAGGCCCTTCGTCAGTTCCAGCATGAAGTAGGACACGAGAACTGTATCCTCATCCATGTAACTTTAATTCCTTACTTAAAGGCTTCTGGAGAATTAAAGACCAAGCCTACACAGGCAAGTGTAAAAGAACTTCAGGGAATGGGAATTCAGCCAGATATTCTTGTATGTCGTTCTGACCTTCCTTTAGATGATGATATTAAAGCCAAAATCGCTCAGTTCTGTAATGTTCCAAAGAAACGCGTTATCCAGAACTTAGATGTTGATATTTTATATGAATTACCACTCGCTATGGAAAAAGAAAAACTTGCAAACGTGGCTTGTGAATGTCTCAACATGGAATGCCCACAGCCAGATTTAACTGACTGGATCGACATGGTTAATGCATGGAAACATCCAAAACATAAAGTAAAAGTTGCCCTCGTTGGTAAATATGTTTCTCTCCATGATGCTTATATCAGTGTAGTAGAAGCATTAAAACATGGCGCTGTTGCTAACAATGCAGAGGTTGAGATTAAGTGGGTTGACTCTGAATTAGTAAGTGATTACAACGTAGACAGCTTCTTCTCTGACGTAGACGGAATCATCGTTCCAGGTGGATTCGGTGACAGAGGTATCGAGGGAATGATCTGCTCTATCCGCTATGCCCGTGAACACAAGATTCCTTACCTTGGACTTTGCCTTGGTATGCAGCTTACTATCGTAGAATTTGCTCGTAACGTTCTCGGATTAAAAGATGCACACAGTCATGAATTTAATGAAAACACAGCGAATCCTGTCATTCATATCATGCCTGATAAAGAAGGCATCACTGATTTAGGCGGAACACTTCGTCTTGGTTCCTATCCATGTATCCTTGACAAACACTCCAAAGCATATCAGCTTTATGGTCATAAACAGATTGAAGAAAGACATCGTCACCGTTACGAAGTTAATAACGATTACCGTGAAGTACTTCAGGAAAATGGAATGATGCTTTCCGGATTCTCCCCAGATGGACGTATCGTCGAGATGGTTGAAATTCCTGAGCATCCTTGGTTTATTGGAACACAGGCACATCCTGAGTTTAAATCAAGACCAAATAAGCCACATCCTTTATTTAAGGGATTCCTGGCTGCTTCATTAGCACATCAGAAGTAGGTGATTTTTTAGGGTGAGAAACCCGTTAGAGATAGACAATTCCTTGTTTGTGGCTTTGGTCGCTGTGAGGGGAAGTCTTCTATAAAAAACCGCCCGTTAAAAATATTGATTTTGACTCAGTTGTAAAAATCAATATTT
>NZ_ACEP01000175.1 GCF_000173975.1 Anaerobutyricum hallii DSM 3353 | reverse complement strand
GGGAAGCCACCACCTCTACAGGTGGGGGAGGATGTCACAAAGTAACAGGTAAATACGAATGAATATTTAAGAAAGAGAAGGTTGAGATTTTGAGTGAGTGGTTTTCAGGCATAAAAGCAAAGTTTATATTGGACTTTATTGCAGATCAGCGTTGGAAGTACATTACAGATGGTCTTAAAGTAACATTAGAAGTAACATTTCTTGCATTGATTCTGGGATTAGTTCTTGGAGCAGTCATTGCGGTAATCCGTACAACACATGATCAGCTGAAAGAAGATCAGAGTAAAGGTTTTGGAAGTTTTCTGATTAAGCTGGCAGACCTGATCTGTCGAGTGTATCTGACAGTTATTCGTGGTACGCCAACGATGGTACAGTTATTGATTATGTTCTTTATTGTTTTAGCATCTTCTAACAATAAAGTTATGGTAGCGGTTATCACATTTGGTGTGAACTCCGGGGCATATGTTGCAGAAATTTTCCGTTCAGGTATCATGTCTGTTGATAAAGGACAGATGGAAGCAGGACGTTCCTTAGGACTTGGCTATACAGATACCATGTTACAGATTATCATGCCACAGGCAATCAAAAACTGCCTGCCGGCATTAGTAAATGAAATGATCACATTATTAAAAGAAACATCTATCTGTGGTTATATCGGTCTTAACGAGTTAACCAGAGGCGGAGATATTATCCGTGGTATAACATACGATGCTATGATGCCATTATTAATCGTAGCAGTAATTTACCTTGTAATTGTCATGTTCTTTACATGGCTTATGGGCAAACTGGAAAGGAGATTAAGAGAAAGTGATATCCGTTAAAAATTTATGCAAATCTTTTGGAGACCATCAGGTATTAAAAGATATTAATGAACATATCGCTCCAGGCGAGAAAATCGTTATCATCGGACCATCTGGTTCTGGTAAGTCAACCTTTCTTCGCTGCATGAACCTCTTAGAGCGTCCGACATCCGGACAGATTATCTTTGATGGCATTGATATTACAGATCCAAAAACAGACATTAATAAAGTGCGTCAGCATATGGGAATGGTATTTCAGCATTTCAACCTTTTCCCACATAAGACGATCATGGAAAATATTACACTTGCACCGGTACGTCTGAAGTTAATGAAGTCAGAAGAAGCAAAAGAAGAAGCTCTTAGACTTCTTAAATTGGTTAACTTAGAAGAAAAAGCAGATGCTTATCCGGGACAGTTATCCGGTGGACAGAAACAGAGAATTGCCATCGTTCGTTCTCTTGCGATGAAGCCGAAAATGATGCTTTTTGATGAACCAACATCCGCCCTTGACCCGGAAATGGTAGGAGAAGTTTTAGAAGTAATGAAAAACCTTGCCGATCAGGGAATGACAATGGCAGTAGTAACCCACGAGATGGGATTTGCCAAAGAAGTGGGGACTCGTGTTATGTTTATGGATGAGGGAAGAATCCTTGAACAGGGAACACCGGAGGATATCTTTGATAATCCGAAAGAGGCCAGAACACAGGAGTTTCTCTCCAAAGTACTGTAAAAGTTGATTTGCCGCAGGCAAGGTAGACACCTTCCGAGAATGAAATAATCCTTATTTGTGACTTTAGTCGCGGCGGTTTGAATGCGCGCCCTATTTGCTTGCATCCAAACCTTGCTTCGAGGCCACAAATAAGGATTATTTCATTCTCAGAAGGCTGTGCTTTGGCTGGAAAAGTGAAATAAGAATTTTAGCTTCCGAAGTTCATGGATTTCTGATATATTTACATTAAGTTTTAAAGGAGTATGATTATGAAAAAAAGTTTAAAGAGGGCAATAATCTGTTTTTTCTAATGCTGGGAATTGCAGGAACGGTTTCAGTATTATAAAAAGAAAGTTCGCTACATTGGATATATAGGTGGTGGTGGTACAGGTACTGAACTTAGTCAACGTAAAAAATATCTAGTTTATGGTGGTCACCATTTTTCTTGTAGATTGAAAGTGAAAAATGGGGTAGGAAAATTGGATACAAGCTTGGGAATATATTTAAATGATGTGCCATATTATCATGAAAAGGCAATAATAAAGCATAGCGACATCCTCCCCCACCTATAGGACGCCACTGAAAAAGTGGTCGTAAAATCATATATCTGATATAATTAAGGTATCATAATTGTCGGAGGTTGAAATGTTATCATCCCAGCTTAAACTTAACCTTAGTTATTATTCAGATTTATATAACATGATTGTTCCAAAAGATCATATTCTAAGAAAAATCAGGGAATTGGTCGATTTTTCTTTTATATATGATGAATTAAAAAATAAATATTGCCTTGATAATGGACGTAATGCAAAAAACCCTATATTGCTATTTAAATATCTGCTTTTGAAATATCTTTATAACCTTTCTGATAATGGTGTTGTTGAAAGATCACGATATGATATGTCTTTTAAATATTTTCTGGAATTAACGCCAGAAGAAGAGGTTATCCATCCCAGTCTTTTAACAAAATTCAGAAAGCAGCGTTTAAAAGATGAAAATATACTTGATCTGCTCATAAATAAAAGTGTAGAACTTGCCATAAACCAAGGTGTTTTAAAAAGCAATTCTATTATTGTTGACTCAACTCATACAGAAGCCCGTTATCATAAAACTACTCAGAGAGAAATGTTGAAAAAAGCCTCTACTTCTTTAAAAGCAGCTTTAAAAGATTCTGATAAAGACATTTATCTGCCAGATGAACCTGAAAAATGTGCTTCTTTAGATGAGTATAATGAATACTGTCATGAATTATTAAACACAGTCCAGGAAAGTCCGTATTCAGAACTGCCAACGATTAAAGAAGACTCTTCTATGTTATCCGAAATTTTGGATAATCAGATTGATTGTTATGATCAATCCATTGATCCAGATGCCCGGATTGGCCATAAAACGGTCAATTCTTCTTTTTACGGATACAAAACTCATTTGGCCATGACAGATGAACGAATCATCACAGCAGCAACAATCACATCCGGCGAAGCATTTGATGGTCAGGAACTTCCAGTACTGGTTCAAAAAAGTAAAGTAGCAGGTGTAACCGTTAATGAAGTAATAGCAGATACCGCATATTCCACACTGGAAAATTTAAAAGATGCACAAAGCAATGACTATAAATTAATTTCAAAGCTTAACCCGTGCATCATAAAAGGGACTCGTTCAGAGGACGGCTTTATCTTTAATAAAGATGCGGATATCATGCAGTGCCCAGCAGGGCATTTGGCTATAAAATATCGAATTGACAAACGTAGTAATCAGAAAAAGAATGCACGTATCAAATATTTTTTCGATATTAATAAATGTCATGTCTGTCCTTATCGTAATGGCTGTTATAAGGAAAATGCAAAAACCAAAACGTATAGTATCACTATTAAATCGGATTATCATAAAAATCAAGAGGCGTTTCAAAAAACACAATATTTCAAGGAACGTTTCAAAACCCGCTATATGATAGAGGCAAAAAATAGTGAATTAAAAAATATACACGGATATAGTCGTTGTGATGCTGCTGGACTATCAAACATGCAACTTCAAGGAGCAGTATCAATATTTGTAGTCAATTTAAAACGAATTTTAAAACTAAAGGGAGAAGTCTGCCTAAATGAGGAAAAATAGGAAAATCCATCTCTCAAAAGGGTAGATTTTGCATCTCTCAAAACACTATTTTAGCAATATTTTATTATCAAGGAACATTTTCACACATAGTTGATGCTCTGCGGTA